>DASXWZ010000241.1:0-19129 GCA_036503375.1 Rhodanobacteraceae bacterium
GCACAGGAAGCCGACCGCGAAGAGCATCGGCGTCTCGAACGTCATGGAGCCCTTCCACATGGTGGAGATCCAGTTGAAGATCTTCACGCCGGTGGGCACCGCGATCAGCATCGTCGCGTACATGAAGAACATCTCGCCGGCGAGCGGCATGCCGACCACGAACATGTGGTGCGCCCAGACGATGAACGACAGAAACGCGATCGACGCGAGCGCGTCGACCATCGAGTCGTAGCCGAACAGGGGCTTGCGCGAGAACGTCGGGATGATCTCCGAGACGATCCCGAACGCCGGCAGGATCATGATGTAGACCTCGGGATGGCCGAAGAACCAGAAGATGTGCTGGAACATGACCGGGTCGCCGCCGCCGGCGGTGTTGAAGAAGCTGGTGCCGAAGAACTTGTCGGTCAGCAGCATCGTCACCGCGCCGGCCAGCACCGGCATCACCGCCAGCAGCAGGAATGCGGTGATCAGCCAGGCCCAGCAGAACAGCGGCATCTTCAGCAGATCCATGCCCGGCGCACGCATGTTGAGGATGGTCGCGATGATGTTGATCGCGCCCATGATCGAGCTGATGCCCATCAGGTGGATCGAGAACACCATGAAGGCGATCGCGTCGCCGCCCTGAAGCACCAGCGGCGGATACATCGTCCAGCCCGCGGCCGGCGCACCGCCGGGCATGAAGAAGGTCGAGAGCAGCAGGACGAAGGCGAACGGCAGGATCCAGAACGACAGGTTGTTCATGCGCGGCAACGCCATGTCCGGCGCGCCGACCATCATCGGGACCATCCAGTTCGCCAGGCCCACGAAGGCCGGCATGATCGCGCCGAAGATCATCACCAGCGCGTGCATCGTCGTCAGCTCGTTGAAGAAGTACGGCTGCATCAACTGCATGCCCGGCTTGAACAGCTCGGCGCGGATGCCCATGGCGAAAGCGCCGCCGACGAAGAACATCGTCAGCGAGAAGATCAGGTACAGCGTGCCGATGTCCTTGTGATTGGTCGACATCACCCAGCGGTGGATGAAGCCTTCCTTGTGTTCGGCGTGATGATCGTCGTGCTGCAGGGCCGCGTCGTGTGCCATTGTTGAAACCTCATCGCTCCGTTGAGCGTGTTTATTTGTGCGATCGTCCCTGATCGCTGAAACAACAAGCAAGCGGCTTGTCTGCAAGTCCCTCGCTTCGCCTATCTCCAAAAGCGCACATCCGTGTGCGCACTTTTCAAATGAAGCACGCTCCGAATCAGTGTTGCGCCAAGACTGGAGCAGGTGATCCCGCCTGCGCGGTCCGCGCGGCCTTGTCCGCGGCGCCTTGCGCTTCCTGCGCCGCCAGCCAGGATTCGAATTGCGCCTTCGGCACCACGTTCACCACGATCGGCATGAAGCCGTGGTCCTGTCCGCACAGCACATGGCACTGGCCGCGATAGACGCCGGGCTGGTCCACTTTCACCCAGACGTCGTTGATGATGCCGGGGATCGCGTCCTTCTTGATGCCGAAGGGCGGAATCCAGAACCCGTGGATCACGTCGCCGCCGGTCACCACGAAGCGCACCCTCACGCCGGCCGGGATCACCAGCGGCTTGTCCACGCTCAGGAGGTAATCCTTGAATCCATGGTCGGAAACGCTGTTGGGATCGAGCCCGGAGCCAGTCTGGCGGATGCGGTTGCTGTCGGCCGCGAGCTTCGACATGTAGCCGACCTTGCTGACCTGCTTGCCGAAGTAATCGACATAGTCGTAGCGCCACTTCCACTGGTAACCGGTGACCTTGATGGTCATGTCCGAACCGGTGGTGTCGTACTCGTCCATCAGGATGCGCGTGGCGGGCGTGGCCAGTCCGATCAGGATCAGCACCGGCACCAGCGTCCACAGGAATTCCAGCTTGGTGTTGTGGCTCCAGTTCGCCGGCACGGCGCCGCGCGATTTGCGGAAGCGGAACATCGCGATGATCATCGCGCTGAACACCACCACGCCGATGCCCACGCACACCCAGAAGGCAGCCATGTGCAGCGTGTAGATTTCGCGCGATTCGGAAGTGACGCCCGGGGTGAGGTTCAACTGCCACGGCACCGGGTTGGCCAGCACCGAAGCCGACGCCGTCAGCGCGAGGAAACCAGCGCTCGCCTGCCGCAGGAACTTTGAAACGCTCATTTATTACCCCGTGGGTTCTTTTTGCGATCATCCATGATCGCGAAGATCAAAAAGCGATCATCCATGATCGCACTTTGCATGTTCTTGCAATCGTCCATGATTGCTGAAGATCAAAAGCAGGCATCCATGCCTTCGCTTTTCAATTTTTTCCTTCCGTCACTCCAGCCAGGGCTGTCTTCAGTTCTTCCGACAATTTCATGCGCTCCTCGTCACCGAGGAAGGCGCCCACCTCGCGCTCGCGCCCGGAGGCGGCGAGCAGCACATGGCGATGCCCGCCCCAGTCGCGCAGGTGCACACGCACCCATGCGCTGGGAAAGGCCACCGCCGCCGCGCGCGAGGGCAGTGATTCCACCCGCACGCTGCGCACATCCAGCGTGATCCGCTCGCCGCGCGCGCCGGCGCGCCACGCCATCATGAACGCCAGCGCCACGCAAGGCACTTCCAGCAACGCGAACAGCGGGGCGAATACATTGCCCTGCCACGCCGCCAGCCACGCCGCCAGCATGACTGCCGCCGCCAACGCGCCGACCGCCTTGCGCAGACCTCCGCGGCTGAGCGCCCGATGCGGGGCGAGCAGCAACGTGACCTGCCCGGCATCGGCGGCAGCCGGCACGCGCCTGATCATGGATCGGAGTTCCGTTCCGCAGCGCCTTCAAACCGCACAATGATACGGCCGCGCCGCCCGTGCGGGCAAGGAAGCCTTTCGCAAGGCCCATCCGGCTTGGCCGTATCCAGCGTGCGCTCTACACTATCCCGCTTTGCATTGCCGCCTGCGCATGGCCGAAATCCTTTTTCCCGAACTGCCGCCTTCGGCCGATCCGCTGCGCGCGAGCATCACCGCTGCGTGGAGCATAGACGAGACCCGCGCTGTCGATTCGCTGCTGGCGCAAGCCGGCTTGCCGGTCGCCCAGCGTGAACTGGTGCTGTCACATGCCGAGGAAATGGTCGCGCGCGTGCGCGCCAGGGCTTCTGACCAGAGCGCGGTGGAATCCTTCATGCGTCAGTACGACCTTTCCTCCGAGGAAGGCGTGCTGCTGATGTGCGTGGCCGAAGCGCTGCTGCGCATTCCCGACCGCCTCACCACCGACAAGCTGATTCGCGACAAGCTGGGCGAGGCGGACTGGAAAAAGCACCTGGGCGCCAGCGACTCCTTGTTTGTCAACGCTTCGACCTGGGGGCTGATGCTGACCGGGCATCTGGTGAATCTCGCCGAGAGCACCCGTCATGATGCGGCCGGCGCGTTCAAGCGCCTGATCGCACGCGCGGGCGAGCCGGTGATCCGCCTGGCCGTGCGACGCGCGATGCGCATCATGGGGCACCAGTTCGTGATGGGCCGGACGATCGAGGAAGCCCTGGATCGTTCGCGGAAAAACGACAACGCGCGCTATCGCTATTCCTACGACATGCTGGGCGAAGCGGCGCTGACCGCGCCGGATGCCAAACGCTATTTCAAGGCATATGCGGATGCGATTCACGCGCTGGGCAGGCGCGGCCCGTGGCCGAACGTGCTCGATGCGCCTTCCATTTCGGTGAAATTGTCCGCGCTGCACCCCCGCTACGAGCTCGCCAAGCGCGAACGTGTACATGCCGAACTGACGCCGCTGGTATTGCGGCTCGCGCAGCTGGCGAAGGAAAACGGCATCGGCATGACCATCGATGCCGAGGAAGCCGATCGCCTGGAGCTGTCGCTGGACGTGATCGGCGCGGTGTTCGCGGCGAAATCGCTGGAAGGCTGGAACGGTTTCGGACTGGCGGTGCAGGCATACCAGAAGCGCGCGCCGTTCGTCATCGACTGGCTCGCCGCAACTGCAAAGCAGGCCAACAGGCGCTGGTGCGTGCGGCTGGTGAAGGGCGCGTACTGGGATTCCGAAATCAAGCGCGCGCAGGAGCTGGGCTTGTCCGGCTATCCGGTGTTCACGCGCAAGCCGAACACCGACGTGTCGTATCTCGCCTGCGCGAACAAACTGCTGGATGCCGGCGCGGAGTGGATCTACCCGCAATTCGCGACCCACAATGCGCACACCATCGCGTCGATCCACCTTCTGGCGAACGGGCGGCCCTTCGAATTCCAGCGCCTGCACGGCATGGGCGCGGACTTGTATTCGGAACTGATCGGCGCGGACAAGTGGAACGTGCCTTGCCGGGTGTACGCGCCCGTGGGCAGTCACGAGGATTTGCTGCCCTATCTCGTGCGGCGGCTGCTGGAGAACGGCGCCAACACTTCATTCGTCAATCGCATCAGCGACGAGAAGCTCCCGGTACGCGAGTTGATCGCCGATCCGGTGGAGACCGTGCGCGCTTTCGGCGACGCGCACGGCGGGCGCTACGAGCATCCGCGCATCCCCTTGCCGATCGATCTCTACGGTTCACTGCGGAAGAATTCCATGGGCGCAAATCTTGCGAACGATGACGAACTGAAAGCGCTTGCGGAAAGCATCGATGCGCCGCACGCACCGTGGACAGCGCAACCCTTGGTGCCGGGCGCGAATACGTCGGAGCCGGAACGCGACGTCACCAATCCGGCCGATCGCCGCATGGTGGTGGGCAGGAGCCGCAACGCCGACGCCGCCACGATCGAGCGGGCGCTGGGTAACGCGGTCGCGGCGCAGGAAGGCTGGGACACGCTGCCCGCCGCCAGTCGCGCCGTGATCCTGGAACGCGCGGCCGACCTGCTGGAACAGCGCCGCGGCGAATTCATCGCGCTGTGCGTGCGCGAAGCGGGGAAAACCATCCCCGCCGCCATTTCTGAGGTGCGCGAAGCCGCCGACATGTGCCGCTACTACGCGGCCATGGCGCGCAAGCTCTTCGGACAGCCCCAAGAACTGCCCGGGCCCACCGGCGAAAGCAATCAGCTCTACCTGCGCGGCCGCGGCGTGTTCGTCTGCATTTCGCCCTGGAATTTCCCGCTGGCGATTTTTTCCGGTCAGGTCGCGGCGGGCCTCGCCGCCGGCAATTCGGTGATCGCGAAACCCGCCGATCAGACCACGCTGGTCGGTTGCGCGATGGTGAAGCTGCTGCACGAAGCCGGCGTGCCCGAAATGGTGCTGCAATTTCTTCCCTGCAAAGGCTCGACGCTCGGCAAGACGCTGCTGACGCGTCCGGAAGTCGCGGGCGTATGCTTCACCGGTTCCACCGAAACAGCGTGGACGATCAACCGCACGCTGGCTGCGCGCAACGCGCCGATCGCCGCACTGATCGCCGAAACCGGCGGCCAGAACGCGCTGATCGCCGATTCCTCCGCGTTGCCCGAGCAACTGGTCAAGGATGTCATGGCCAGCGCGTTCGATTCGGCCGGCCAGCGTTGTTCCGCCGCGCGCGTGTTGTTCGTGCAGGAGGACATCGCCGACAAGGTGATCGAAATGCTGAAAGGCGCCATGGATGAACTGACCGTGGGCGATCCGGCGTTGCTCTCCACCGATGTCGGCCCGGTGATCGACGTGCCTTCGTGCGGCGTGCTGAACGAGCACGCCGAGCGCATGGGCCGCGAAGCGACATTGATCAACCAGGCGAAACTCTCGCCCGGCAGCGAGCACGGCACCTTCTTCGTGCCGCGAGCCTACGAGATTCCATCCATCAGCGTGCTCACCCAGGAAGTGTTCGGTCCGGCGCTGCACGTCGTGCGCTGGAAAGCCAGCGAACTGGACCAGGTGATCGACGCGATCAACGCCACCGGCTTCGGCCTGACGCTCGGCATCCACAGCCGCATCGACGAGACCATCGATCACATCACCCGCCGCGCGCGCGTGGGCAACACCTACGTCAACCGCAACCAGATCGGCGCGGTGGTCGGCGTGCAACCGTTCGGCGGCGAGAATCTTTCCGGCACGGGACCCAAGGCCGGCGGCCCGCACTATCTTTTGCGCTTCGCCACGGAACGCACGGTCACGATCAACACCACGGCGGCAGGCGGAAATGCCAGCCTGCTGACGATGGCGGAGTGAAATGCGATCGTGCGCATCGCACGGAATACTCGACCGCTCTTGCAGAATGCCCGGTCCACGGCGCGCAACGATCGTGTAACCCACTGATTTGTGGCGATGCACTTTGCCGAGGAGTTGGCACCGCGCTTGCGTAAGACTACTGGCGCAAGGACGCGCCGCGCACAGGTCAGTGCGCCCTGATCAAGGACGAACTCCGCCTGCGGCGCTCGCGTCGTATCCCGGAGGCGGACGACCCGGAACGCTCGTTCGCATTCAAAGGAGTCCGGAGGCGCAAGGAAACACGGAAGAAGCGCTGACAGGAAGTCCCGGCTCCTTACTCCCGTTGAACGCAAAATGCCGGCCAGGAAGGCCGGCTTTTGTTTGTCCGGGTTCTGCTCAGGCCACGCGCCAACCTTCGAACGCCGTCGCCAGCCCGGCGGCGACCAGCACCGCCCCGACGACACGCGCAGCGATGAGACCCGCACCCGGCCGCTGCACCAGCCAGCCGCGCGCCTGCGCAGCGGCGGCGGCTATCGCGCCGTAAACCGCGACCTGCATGGACGCGATGATCAGCCACAGCGCCAATGCCTGCATCCACAATGGTCCGTATTCCGCGTGCAGGAATTGCGGGAACACCGCGAGCATGAAGAGATAGGCCTTCGGATTCATCAGGCACGTCAGCGCGCCACGCCGAAACGTCACCCAGGCCGAAGGCGCGGCGGCGGTCCGGTTTTCCAAACCGAACGCGGATTTCGAGCGGCACAGCGAAATCCCGATCCATGCGATGTAAATCGCGCCACCCAGCAGCAGCGCATTGAACGCGCCCGGTATCAACTTCAGCAACACGCTGATGCCCAGCGTGGTCATCACCACGTGACCGATGCCGCCGGCAACGACCCCTGCAACCGCAGCGAAACCGTGCCGGCGCCCGGCGCTCAGCGAACTGCCCATCACGAAAGCCATGTCGAGTCCCGGCAACACGACGATGCCGAACACCAGCGCGGCAAACAGCGACAGGCTCGCGGGATGGCTCATGGCGAGGATTTTTCTTCCGTGGCGGACCACCACCGCAACCGCGACCGCGGCGTGGGATCGAGCAGCAATCTTTCCGGCGTGCCGCGCAGCATTCCGGTGCCCTCCAACGAACGCTCGACCTGCGACGCGACCGGCTCGAAGCGTTTCAGCGCGGAATCGTTTTCGAGTACACCCAGCCATACCAGGTACGGCCCATCGGTGCGGATCGGCAATTGCGGAAAGTTGTTGGGCACATCCAGCGTCACCAGCACGCCGGCCGGATGCGCGCCCGCGTCGCGATAGCGCGCAAAGGCTTTTTGCGCCTGCGCTGCGAACGTGTCCTCCTCGCCCTTCCTGATCGCGAAGATCTGCGCGACCACGATGCCTTGCGCGCCTTTCGGCTCGTCCACCGGGTCGACCGCGGGCAGCACGGTGACGCCGGTGCCGCTCGCCAGCGGCCGCAGCAGCAGCACGTTGTCGCTCAACCCCGGAAACAGCGCGTTGACCTTGTCGCGGTGCTCGCGCCAGACCGGCCCGTAGTAGAACGCGGAGTCCACGATTGGTCGCGCGTTGATGTCGCGGTAGCCGCGCAGCCAGACGAACTTCGTTGGCGCGGAGCGATCCTCGAACTGGCCGAACACCATGCAGTCCAGTTGTTCGAAGGCCTCGGGAAAATACGCGTCGAAATAGCGTACGAAGCGGTCGCGCTGGCCCGGCGCGATGTCGTAGCGGCGCAGTTCGACGACCGGGTAGTCGGTCAGGTGCGAGACGCTCTCCAACGCGGCACGCGTATCTGTCGCCGCTCGCGCGGCAGGAATGGATGCGGTCATGCAGAGGATTCCGGTCAGCAGGAGGATGAAACGGGGCATGGCGATCTCCAGTGGCTCAGTCATCGGGCACGGCTCACGGCCGGGTGAAGTCCATGGTCCAGTTGGTTTCCCAACTCGCACCGCGATCGGTGGAGAACGCCTGCTCCCAGCGCGCATGCCGGTTGTCGACGCGCTTCCAGAGGATGCGAACGGTGATCGGTTTCCCATCGAGGCTGTCGGGCGCGCAAAACACGCCAACGTCGCCCGCGAATGCACCTTTCGCGAGCGTCTGCATCGTGCCGGGCGCATTGCGGTTGTCGGCCCAGTACAGCGTCCACGCGCGATGCTGCGGATCGTAGAGGTGCAGTCCCAGCGCCTCGTAGCCTTTCCAGAAGTCCGTGGAGTAGTGTTCTTCGGTGCCGAGATCGCCCGGCAGCGCGTTGAAGGAATCCTTCGCTTCGAACTCGACCCACTCGTGCGAACCCGCCAGTCGCTGTTTCAGCCTGCGGTTGTGCACTTTCCAGTCACCGATCAGGAAATCGAAATCATGCGGACCGGACGGCAAAACCGCCGCAGACGCGTTGGGACACGGCGGGTTCGCGGCTGTGCCGTGCGCGTCCGCCACGATGGCCGTCAGCAACAGGCACAAAGATGTTTTCCAGAATGCGCGCATTCCCACCTCCGGGATGCCACACAAGGTAAACCCGAATCAGGGCGATTCATGTCCTGATTCGGACTACACTGGAGCGAGCCCGCAACGGAGGCAACATGCCGCATCCGACCACCCGCGTGCTGGCCGTACTGGAACTGCTGCAAAGCCGCGGACGCATCAGCGGTCCGGAACTGGCGCGCCGCATCGAGGTTGACGTCCGCACGCTGCGTCGTTACATCGCGCTGCTGGAGGAACTCGGCATTCCGATCACCACGGAGCGCGGTCGGCACGGCGCCTACATGCTGGTGCCCGGTTTCAAGCTGCCGCCGATGATGTTCACCGATGCCGAAGCGCTGGCATTGGCCATGGGCCTGCTGGCCGCGCGCAATCTCGG
This sequence comes from Rhodanobacteraceae bacterium, assembly GCA_036503375.1. Classification (GTDB taxonomy): domain Bacteria; phylum Pseudomonadota; class Gammaproteobacteria; order Xanthomonadales; family Rhodanobacteraceae; genus 66-474. Next base: position 8,933 of record DASXWZ010000241.1, read on the forward strand.
ATTGCACGCCGATGCACCGGCATTGGCGAGCGCGCAGGCCAAACTCGAACGCGTGATGCCGGAGGCCTTGAAGCGACGGCTGCGTGCAGTGGAAGCGACGGTTCGCCTCGAACCGACGGGCGCGCTCGCGACCAACGCGGGTAGCGCGGTGTTGATGGTGCTCAGTCACGCCGCGCACGCGAACGAGCGCGTGCACCTGCACTACCGCTCCGCGCAAGGGGAAGAAAGCAAGCGCGATTTCGATGCCTACGGCCTGGGATTTCGCGGCGGCGCGTGGTACGCGGTTGGGTACTGCCACCTGCGCCGCGGGGTGCGTTCTTTCCGGCTCGACCGCATCCTGGACATGCAACCGCGCGGCATCCGCTTCAGGCGACCGGCGAATTTCGATGTACTCGAATGGTTGAACCGCACCATCGCCACGCTGCCGCGCGCGCACCGCGTGGAAGTGCTGCTGCATGCCGATCTCGCCGGCGCGCGAAACCAGTTCCCGCCGGCGATCGGACTGTTCGAGAGTGTGAACGACGGCGTGCTGCTGCGTGCTCGCACCGATGACCTGGCGTGGTTCGCCCGCCAGCTCGCGCGGGTGTCCTGCGATTTCGAAATCCGGACACCCATTCAACTGCGCAAGGAGCTGGCCTTGCGCGCGCAACATCTGCAGAATCTCGCAACGGACAGCAGCCGGTCGGCTATTGCTTCGCCCGTCGGCGACGCGCGGATGGCGCGCCGCAATCCCGCTTGAATCCAGCTATCCCAAACCGGACACGACAAAAAGTCCCAGCACGCAACCAAGACTGATGAACTGCGCCGTCGAGCGCAGTGTGGCTCTGTCTGCGAGGTAGAACGCAACATAGGCCACACGCACCACGACCCAAATCAGCGCGAGAGCGTCAATTGGAGCCCGCGGAGCATGCACGACTTGGGCGATGATGACCGCCGCGGCAAAGCCCGGGAGCGATTCGAATGAATTGAGGTGGGCATTCCATGCGCGTTTGGCCACACCCTGGATGCGGCTGGGGAAATCACGAGGATTGTGGTTGTCCCGCAGTCTTCGATCATCGAGCCCTCTTCCTCTGTTGCGGGCGATGCCGAAGCAAACATATGGCAACAGAATCGCAACCAGCACACACCAAAGCGAAATGGTCATTCTGGTTGCGATGCCGTATCGGTGTTTGCAGATGCGACGGCAGGCTCTTGCGCGTGCGGCTTGAACAGGATGTCGAACACTGGTTGCCAGGTCTTGCCGCCGTCCAGCGAGCGCGTCGCGGTTTCGCGCACGTTTCCGCCTTGCCGATACCAGACGCCGCGCAGCAACGAAGGCTTGCCTTCCCTGGTGCGCTGCTTCCCGGTGAACACCATGCGATCGCCTTCCATGCCGCCATCCAGCAGCAGCAATTCGCCGCGATTGGTCACCCAGCTCTGGTGCCAGGCCTTGCGCGCGCCGTCGTAGAGGCTGTAACTCTCGCCGTGCAATCCGTCGTTCTGGCGATAATCCTCGTGGACCACGCAACCATCCAGGATGACGTCGACCTTGTTGTGCGCGATGGGCTTGCCAAGCGCCTGCAAGTCGTACGCGTCCCAGTCGCCCGCGAAGAAGTCGAACTGGCGATTGGCCGGCGCGCTGCATGCCTCCATGGCTTTCCCTGCGATGGATGATGGCGCGACGGTGGCCAGCAGCACGAACGCGGGCACGAAAAGAACGAGGCGCATGGAAGCTCCTAAAGCGAAGACGGCCGCGTGATCTGCGCGGAAACGACTTTCCACGCATCCGCAGTGTACACATAGACGTCGGTGTAACGGCTGATGCCGCGCACGCCGTCTTTTCCTGTCCATGAGCCCGAAGCGCGCACCAGCGCGACGTCTCCGTACAGACGCACGTCCACGTAATCGAGCCTGTAATCGCGCTGATCCGACTGCCGGGCGGCCATGCGCAGGAATCCGTCGCGGAACAGTACCGAGCCATCGGACTCGATGCAGACGAAATCGCGCGCCAGGTGCGCATCGAACCATTGAACATCGCCAGTCAAGGAAGCGCGCACGTATTCCTCGTTCAACCTGCGCAGTTCCCGCTCACGCGACGTGATGTCATCATTCAAGATGGTTTGCATCTTCTCTTGTTCCGTATCGATGAACCTCGAAAGTCCGCGCCTCGCGGCGCGGACTTCCTCGGGCGGCGGCTTGGGGAAGTGGCGGGGTGCGGCCGCCGCAACGCAGGGCCTGGGAAATCTGGCAACGGTTGAATGTTCGTCCTCCCCCCATGCGTGACGCTTCGGCCGCGCTCAAACTATCCCTGCAGGCAACGCCGAACGCCGTTCGCTCCGACGTCGCCGCCTATTTCGGCGAGGGCGCGGCTTTGCGCTGCGGCCGCGCGGAGGGCGCATCGGACCCGCCATTCGACGGAATCGGGATCGCCAGGAAGCCGACGTAATCTCCCGAGGCGCTGATCGCCTGTCCGGTGATCTCGCCCAGATCGTTGATGTCCTGCGCGAAGAGGAATGTGCCGGAATAACCCGGCGCCAGCGGCTGCAAATCCTGCATCACGCCGTCCTGCCATACGAAGGCCTTGTATCCCTCGCTGCCGTATGACGTGCCCACGGCCTGGCCGCGATTGTTGATGCCGTAGGCCTGGCTCAATGTATCTCCCGGATTCAGCACGCCCATGTCCGTGGGTGCGTCGTCGTCGTGACCGCGGTAGAACGCGTGGAACTCGCCGGCCGAGGTCGTGGCGAAACCGACGATGTCGTCGAACCGGTTGATCGCCATCGGCGTATTCCATGCGCTGCCGCCGATGTCACCGATGTCGATGGCCCTGCCGTTCTTCCAGAGCACCATGTGTTTCGCCGTGTCGCGGCCGACCGCCTGGTCGCAATCGCCGGAAATGCCGACGACATCGCCGCGGTCGTTGATCGCAGTGGCCGCGCCGCTGCTGTCGCCGGTCAGCAAGGGCAGGGTACGCGCCTGGCCTTTGCCCGGCCCCCATACCACCGGCAGGAATTGCAGCACCTGATCGCTGTCGCCGTACTTGTTGCAGGTCGGATCGTGGTAGCCGGTTTCGGCCCAGCCCACCGTCTGCATGCGATTGTTGGTGCCGGTCGCGAAACTGTTGTTGCCGCCCGGCAGCGGATTGAGCGCGCGCATTTTTCCGGCAACCCAGACGAAGCCGAGGCAGGTATGACCGTCGGAGCCGATGAACAGAGCGCAGCTCCAGCTCTCGCCGTTGGGCTCTGGCGTTCCGGTTTGCGAGACGCCGGAGATCACGCCGAAATCGTTCTTCACCGGCCACAGCACCGCGCTATTGGTACCGCCCAGCGTGCCGAGGTCCTTCTTGATGCCGAACGGCCAGGCCGCGGCATGAATGGTCTGGTCGTCGGCCAGCGTCGAGAAGCCCGACACCATGCCGAGCTGGTTGATGCTGTTGCCGATCGAATTGGTGCCGCCCAGCGACGGCAACTCGATCACGAAGTACTGTGTTGCGGCCGCCGCGGTCTGCGCGGCCGCGCCGCCGGCCAGCGCCGCGGCGATTGCGAAAGGAAGGCTCCAGCGTTTCATGTCGACTCTCCTGTTGCACACGGGAGCGCAGCCTCGCGCGCCCCATGCGAACGCGGAAGCGCCGGTTCCTGCATGAACGGCAGTCCGGTCGGCCATGCACCGGCGCTACACTGCAGACATGCGACGCTGGACACTCACCATCGCACTCGATCCGCAACGCGAGCAGCCGTTGTTCCTGCAACTGGCCGGCGCGATCGCGGAAGACATCCGGCGCGGCCGGCTGAAAACCGGCGATGCCCTGCCCGGTTCGCGCGAGCTGGCCGATCTGCTGGGAGTCAACCGCAACACGGTGGTCGCGGGTTACGGCGAGCTGGTGGCGGAAGGTTTGTTGTGCACGCGCGTGGGCGGCGGCACGTTCGTGGCGCAGGCGCCCGCCGCAACCGTGACGGCGATCGCGGCTTCATCGGAATTTCCGACCTATGCGCTGGCGCCGCCGGCCTATCCGCCTCCGCAGGACACGCCGCTGCCGCCGGGCATGCTGATGCTGTCGCAAAGCATCGCCGATGCGCGGCTGTTCCCCGAGCGCGCGCTGGCGCGCGCGTTCCGCCGCGCGATCGGGCCGCGCAGCCGCATGCTGCTGGCGCAATCCGACTCGCGCGGTCATCCGCGCCTGCGCGCCGAACTCGCCGCGATGCTGGCGCGCTCGCGCGCGCTCGCGGTCGCGCCCGACAACTTGATGATCACGCGCAGCATCGAACAGGCCATCGATCTGGTCGCGCGCACGCTGATCGCGCCGGGCGACGCAGTCGCGGTGGAGGCGTTCGGTTATCCCCCCGCGCGCAGCGTGCTGAAAATGGCCGGCGCGCGGCTGCTGCCGATCCCGCTGGACGAGCAGGGCATGGACGTCGCCGCGCTGGAAGCACTGCTTAAACACCAGCGCCTGCGCGCGGCGATCGTCACGCCGCACCACCAGTTTCCGACCACCGCGGTGATGTCGCGCGAGCGCCGCGACCGCCTGGCCGAACTTTCCCTGCAACACGGTTTCGCGATCATCGAGGACGATTACGACCACGAGTTCCACTACGAAGGCAAGCCGGTGCTGCCGATCGCGGCCGGACACGGGCGCGGCAACGTCGTTTACATCGGGTCGCTGGCGAACCTGCTGGCACCGGGCATCAGCACCGGCTTCATCGTCGCGCCGCCGCCGGTGTTCGAGCGACTGGCGGGATTGCGCGCGGCTTCCGATGCGCATAGCGACGCGGCCATGGAGTGCGCGATCGCCGAATTGTTCGAGGACGGAGAGCTGCTGCGCCACGTGCGCCGTACGCGCCGGATCTATCAGGCACGACGCGACGCATTTGCCGCGGCGCTGAAACGGCAGCTCGGCAGCGCTCTTGTTTTCCGCGTTGCCGAAGGCGGCATGGCGCTATGGGCGCGCGCCGACGACGGCATCGACGTGTCGGCCTGGGCCGCGGCCGGCCAGCGCGAAGGCGTATCATTCAAGGACGCGCGCAGTTACGATTTCTTCAATCGCGAGCAGCCATACATGCGGCTGGGTTTCAGCTACCACAACGAAGCGGAACTCGTCGAAGCGGCGCAACGCATGGGGCGTGCGCTGGGGAGCATGCGTGTGCACAAATCAGCCGCTGCATTCAAGCGGCATCCCGCCGTTCGTCCTGAATTATCGAAGGACGAACGCACGTCGGCCTGATTCATTCGTGGTTCGACGTCATCGCGAACGGATCAGATTCATTTCGCCTCGGTGATCCGGCTCAGATAATCCGGCCCGCTTGCGCGCTCCAGATGCGGATACTGCAAACCGTCGTGATAATCCACCGGCACGGTCCTGTATTCGTCCTGGTTCTTCACCAGCAATTCGATCGGCTTGTGGTCGGCCTTGGCGGCGGTGATCGCGTCCTTCAGCAGCTCGGACTTGTAGGCGTGGCCGTTCACCGCCACCAGCTCGGCGCCGGGTGAGATTCCGGCCTTGAATGCCGCGCTGTTCCAGCGCACGTCGGCGATCTGTGCATCCTTGTCGGCGATGGTGAGTCCGATCGAATAGGCGAAATCGGCGGCCTTGCGCTCCTTTCCGATCGTCTTCTCGTAGTCGCTTTCCTTGTCGGTGTAGACCAGCTTCCAGCCCGACGCCGCGATGCCATCCAGCGGCGGCCGGTTGGCATCGAGCCGCGAGCGCAGGAACGCCGCCCAGTCGTTTTTCGCAACGCCGTTGAGCGCAGCGACGACATCATCGAACGTGTAGGTCTTGGTGACGAAGCTGCCGTTGTCGACACCGAAGAAGGCTTGCGCGAAATCGTCCAGCGATTTCCTGTCGTCGGTGAGCGAGCGGATCTTCGCGTCCACCGCCAGCCAGATCAGTTGTCCCGCGCTGTAGTAGTCCTCGCTCATCTGGTAATTGCGGAACGGCAGCGGGCGACGCTGCGCGATGGTCGGATCGTTGGTGGTGTCCTGCACGTTGCGCCAGTCGAAACCGGGGCGATTGCGCTCGTAAGTCGCAGCGACCAGCGCGAGCGCATCCTTGTACTGATCCGCGTTCCACAGACCCGAACGCGCGGCCAGCACGTAGCCCCAGTACTGCGTCTGGCCTTCGTACACCCACAACAGGGAATCGCCCATCGGCACGTTGAAATTGGGCGTCCACAGGTCGGCCGGACGGCGAAACTTGCCGTTCCACGAATGCGTGTATTCGTGCGACAGCAGATCGCGGTCCGGCGCGTTGCCTTTCCAGTCGGTGAAGTAATCGGCGCTGACGCCGTCCTCGCTGGACTGGTGGTGCTCCAGCCCGTTGCCGCTCATTTCGTCCGACAGCGAGAACAGGAAATCGTAGTGATCGTAGTGGTGCGAGCCGTACAGCCTCGCCGCCTGCTCCACCAGGTTGCGGTGTGCCTGCAACTGATCCGGCTTGATCTCGAGGTATTTCGGGGCGTCGGCGACGACGTCCAGGTGCACCGGGACCTTCGCGCCCGGATCGAGGTCGATGCGCTTGAAGTATTCGCCGGCATAAATCGGCGAGTCGACCAGCGTGTTGAGCGTGGTCGGTTTGAAGGTGACGGTGTCGCCGTTTTGCGACGCACGTTCCAGCGCGGTGCCGAGCTGCCAGCCCTGCGGCAATTTCACCGAGGGCGCATAGGTGATCTTGCGCGAATAATGTCCGGCCGGATACAGCACCACCGTGTTCCACTGCAGGTTCAGCATCTCGTTCGTCATCACGATGCGCCCCTGGTTGCGTGCGCGCGGCGAGAGGTACTGGTAGTCGACGTCGATGCCGGAAACGCCCTGCGGCACATCGATGTGGAAGGCGTACACGTCGTACTTGTCGCGCGTCCAGGTCAATTCCTTGCCGTTCGCGCTGACCTTCAGGCCGGCGAGCTTGTCTATCGGGCCGGTGGGCGAATGGTTGCCCGGCAGCCATTTCGGATACAGCAGGGTCAATTCGCCCGCCTGCACCGGAATCGTTTCGTGCGCGCGGAAGATGCCTTGCGAAGTGTCGCTCGCATCCACGCTCAAGGTGATCGTGCCGGGATAAGGCGTGTCCTGCGGCGGCGGCACGTTGGGCTGCGGATCCACATCGGCGGATGCGCCGGCGGACAACGCCAGCAGCAGCGCGGCACTCGAACAGGAAACGAGAAAATGGCGGGACATCGCGACACTCCGGCAGATCGACGCAACCATTGAAACTAGCATTACGTTGCCGGGCAGCGGATGGGCCGAATGTCCTAGATCGATGTCAACCCAGCTTCGTCATTGGCCCCGCGCCAGCGCGCTCTTGCGGATGCCGTACCCGAAATAGATCACGAGCCCGATCACCATCCAGATCACGAATCGCCAGATGGTGATCGAGGGCAGGCCGCCGATCAGCGTGACGCCACCGCCGTTCGCCGCCCACGGCCAGCCGATGATCAGAAACAGCGAGAACAGCACGCCCAGCGGCGCGATGATCCAGATCGCCGGTGCGCGGAAGCTGCGGCGGATGTCGGGCCGGCGGATGCGCAGGATCAGCACGGCCAGGCAGATCACGATGAAGGCGGAAAGCGTGCCGATGTTCACCAGCTCCGCGACTTCGCCGATCGGCAGGAAGCCCGCGACCAGCGCGGTGAATACGCCGAGGATTACGGTCGGACGCGCGGGCGTGCCATAGCGCGGATGCACGTGCGCGAACCAGCGCGGCAGCAGGCCGTCGCGCGACAGCGCGAACCAAATACGCGCGGCGCCCAGCATGAAGGCGAACAGCACGCTGGTCAGCCCCGCGACCGCGGCGACGTTGATGATGCCGCGCACCCAGTCCAACCCGATCGCCTTGAACGCCGCGTCCACCGGCGCGGGTGAATTCAGTTGCGGATACGGCACCATGCCGGTCAGCACCAGCGACACGGCGAGATACAAGGCCATCGACAGTGCCAGCGACAGCAGCACCGCGCGCGGCAGGTCGCGCTGCGGATTGCGCGCTTCCTCTGCCGCGGTGGTCAGCGTGTCGTAGCCGAAGCAGGCGAAAAACACGATGCTCGATGCGGCCAGCACGCCGCTCCAGCCGAAATGCGTGGCGCCGTTGTCCGTGACCGGCGCGGGAATGAAGGGATGCCAATTGGCCGCATTGACGTAGAACGCGCCGGCGACGATCACCAGCGCCACGCCGATGACCTTGATGGCGACGATGATGGTGTTCAGGCGCGCACCGACTTCCGTGCGCACCGTCAGGATCCAGGCGATCAGCAGCGTGATCGCCGCGGCGATCACGTTGAAAAATTTGCCCGAGTCCGGATTGGCCGGATCGTAGGCGCCCTGCAGCCAGATCGGCAGGTGTGCGCCGGTCAATTGCAGGATTAGCGCCTGCACGTAACCGGACCAGCCGATCGCGACGACGGCGACGATCAGCGCGTATTCCAGCAATAGATCCCAGCCAATGATCCAGGCCAGCAGTTCGCCCAGCACCGCATAGCCGTAGGTGTAGGCGCTGCCTGTCACCGGGATCATCCCGGAAAACTCCGCGTATGCGAGCGCCGCGCAGGCGCTGCCGATGCCGGCCACGATGAACGAGAGGATCACCGCGGGGCCCGCATTGGTCGCCGCCTGCTGTCCCGCGAGCACGAAGATGCCCACGCCGATGATTGCGCCCACGCCGATCGCGGTGAGCTGCCACACGCCCAGCACGCGGCGGAAATCGCGGCGCCCGGCCGTTTCGGCCTGCAGCGCCTCGACCGATTTGTGCCGCGTCAGTTGCGCCAGCAGGCTCATGGTGTTCCCCTCGGACGATGGATGCGCGGATCATAGCTGTTGCACGCAATCGTGCGGCTGTGCCGCCTGTCATGGCCGCGCCGCGCGCATTGCGAGACAATCACGCTTCCCCTGATCTCGCGCCACGATCGCCTCATGATTGCCCGTCGTCTCGTCGCTCCGGTGATGGCCATTCTGTTGGTCACGGCCGCAATACCGCGCCTCCTGTCCGCCGACGCAGCCATCCCCGATCTCGCGCACGCGCATCTGGCGATCCTGGAAACCACCGACCTGCATTCGCACGTGCTCGGCTACGACTACGACAAGCTGTCGGACGATTCCCACGTGGGTTTCGATCGGGTGGCCACGCTGATCGAACAGGCGCGCAAGGAATTTCCGGACACGTTGCTGATCGACGACGGCGACACGATCCAGGGCACCGCGCTGGCCGACTATCAGGCACTCTCGCATCCGGTTCCGTGCGATCAGGAACTGGCGATCTACCGCGCGATGGATCTGCTGCACTTCGATGCGGGCACGATCGGCAATCACGAATTCAATTACGGATTGCCGTTTCTGTCGCAGGTGACGGATACACCGATGCCGTGGCTGGACCCCAACTACCCGCACCGATGGCAAAACTTGCAGCTGCCGCGCTGCGCTGGCCCACACTATCCGCTGGTGCTTTCCAATTTGGTGCGCGCCCGTGATGGCGGGCCGGTGTTCACCCCGTGGCTGTTGTTGACGCACGAAATCACCGTTACGGACGCAAACGGCAAACAGGAGCGCGTGCCGATCCGCATCGGCCTGCTGGGCTTCACGCCGCCGCCGGTCATGCAGTGGGATCACGCGCACCTGGCCGGCAAGGTGAACACTCTGGGCGTGGTCGAGGCGGCGCAACGTTTTCTCCCGGAACTGCAGGCGCAGCATCCGGACATCGTGATCGCGGTGGCGCACGGTGGCGTGGACCTCTCACCGTATTCGACGACGATGGAAAACGCCGACTGGTACCTGGCCGGCATTCCCGGTATCGACGTGGTCCTGATGGGCCACTCGCACGATGTGTTTCCCGCACCGAACGATCCGAAATCGCGCTTCAACGGATTGCAGGATGTGGACAATAAGCGCGGTTTGGTGCGCGGCAAGCCGGCGGTGATGGGCGGCTTCTACGGACACGATCTCGGCGTGATCGATCTGGCTCTGGTGCACGGATACGGCAAGTGGACGATCGACGCGGCGAACACGCATAGCGAGGTGCGACCGATCTGCCAGTCGAAGGACCGATGCGTCGCGCCCGATCCGCGCATCGCGCACGCAATCGCGCCGGTGCAGGCCGCTACGATCCAGTACGTACGGACGCCGATCGGACAGACCGAGTTCCGCATCAGCACGTATTTCTCCGCCGTGGGCGACAGCACCGCGGTCGCGCTGATCAATGCCGCGCAGCTCGCCTATGCGCAAACGCACCTGTTCGACGCGCAT
>DASXWZ010000242.1:0-2646 GCA_036503375.1 Rhodanobacteraceae bacterium
TTCGTCGCGGCGTGCAGCCCCGTCGCGATCGGCGAGGAGGCGCACGCCGTACCCGCGCCGAAGCTGGATGCACGGCTCGCCGCGAAGCACGGAACGCAAACCGCCGTGCTGGCCGGCGGCTGCTTCTGGGGATTGCAATGGGTGTTCGAGCACGTCAAGGGCGTGACCAACGTGACCTCGGGTTATTCCGGCGGCAACGCGCTTACCGCGCAGTACGAACGCGTCAGCGAGGGCGACACCGGGCATGCCGAATCGGTGCGCATCGAGTTCGATCCTGCACAAGTGAGTTATGGACAATTGTTGAGCGTGTATTTTTCGGTCGCGACCGACCCCACCCAGTTGAACCGGCAGGGTCCGGACGTGGGTACGCAATACCGCGGCGTGATCTTCTACACGGACGCGCAACAGCAGAAGATCGCGCAGGCTTACATCGCGCAGCTCGGCGCATCGAAAGTTTTCGGTGCGCCGATCGTGACGCAGGTGGCGAAGTTCGAAGGGTTCTATCCGGCGGAGAATTACCACCAGGATTACGCGCGCATCCATCCGGACGAACCGTACATCGCAATCAACGATGCGCCCAAGGTGCTGCACCTCGAGCACTTGCTGCCGCAGCTCTATCGCGCGCAGCCCCTGGTGTGGCAAGGCGCATCACGAACGATCGGCGTGTCTGTTCTTTAAGCCCTCCCCTTCAAGGGGAGGCGGAGCGAAGCGAACGCGCGCGCAGCGCGGGTGGGGGATGGTTTTCCGCAGCTCGTCCACACCATCCCCATCCCGGCCTTTCCCTTGAAGGGGAAGGAGAACAACATTCCGCGAAATCACATTCAATCGCGCTTTTGCTTGCGCGCGGCGCGGAGCGCCTTGCCGTCCAGTTTCTCGATCGTCTGGATCGTGCAGCGGTCGCCGCGCACCAGCACGCTGTCGAACCCCGCGGTCACGGTGCCGCCGTTCGAGGTCAGCGCGATGATCGGCGCGTGCTGCAATTCGAAGCAAGGTCCCAGCAAGGTCAGCCGGTAGGCCTCGAAAGGCGTGGTCCACACCACCGCGTGGGTGGGGTCGTTCGAATCCCAGTCATACAACGACGAGAAGGCGAACATCCCGACCGTGCGGGTGACGTACTTCGAATAGTCGATGCCGGTGTGTTTGGCCGCGGTTTCGCCGGTGACGGGCCCTGCCGCGGCGGTTTCCGGGCCGTGCGCCGGTTGTTGCGCGCAGGCGCCCAAGGCGAGCATCAGCAGGATCGGCAACGCGCGCGGCGCATTCATGCGCGCAACATACGCCGATGAAGTTAGAAAAACGTTGCGAGACGAGATGGATTTTGCGCATCGCTGAAATCCATGCCCGCCATTCAGCGCATCGCAAGGCACCGGGTGTTGAAGTATCGCCGTCGTTGCCGACGCCGACGGAACTGCGGACATGTCGATCCTCAATGTTTACATGCGCGCGCTGCGCCTGTTGGCGCCCGAGCGTGCCCTCGCGATCGCGCTGGCGCTGGGCAACCTTGCCCTGGCAGGCATCCTGTTTGCCGAACCGATGCTGTTCGGTCGCGTGGTCGATGCGCTGACAGCGAAGCACGGTCACGCCGCGCTGCTGATCGGTGCGTGGGCGCTGGCCGGCTTCGCGGGCGTGGTCGCCGGCGTGCTGGTCTCGCTGCACGCCGACCGCATGGCCTATCGCCGCCGCATGGCAGCGATCCGCATGTTCTTCGAGCATGCGATCCGGTTGCCGCTGTCTTTCCACAGCTCGCACCACACCGGCCGGCTGATGCGGGTGCTGCATTCGGGCACGGACAACCTGTTTTCGCTGTGGCTCACCTTCTTCCGCGACCAGCTCACCACCGCACTCTCGCTGCTGGTGCTGCTGCCGATGGCGTTCGTGATGAGCTGGGAGCTGGCGCTGCTGATGATCGCATTGCTGGTGTCCTTCGCCGGTTTCAATGCGCTGGCGATCCGCCGCACCAACTCGGCGCAACAACGCGTCCAGGAGCATTACCACGAGATATCCACCCGCGCCGGCGACGTGCTCGGCAACGTGGCGGTGGTACAGAGCTTCACGCGCGCGCACGACGAGGCGCACGGGCTGAAGGAAATGACCGCGCGCGCGCTGGCGGCGCAGTATCCCGTGCTCAACGGCTGGGCCACGCTGTCGGTGTTCTCGCGGGCGGCCAGCACGCTGACGGTGGTCGCGATCTTCGCGCTCGGAGCGATGCTGCACGCACACGGACGGATTTCCATCGGTGGAATCGTCAGCTTCGTCGGCTTCTCGATGCTGCTGATTGGACGGCTGGAGCAGTTCGCCACCTTCATCTCGAACCTGTTCTTCCAGTCGCAATCGCTGCGGGATTTCTTCGAGGTGATGGACACGAGAACTGCGATCGTCGAGGAACCCGACGCGCCAACGCTGTCGCGCGTGCGCGGCGAGGTGGCGTTCGAGAGCGTCGGCTTCAGCTATGGCGGCAACGCGCCGGCGCTGCACGACCTGAGTTTCCGCGTGAAGCCGGGCATGAAGATCGCGCTGGTCGGCCCCACCGGCGCAGGCAAGACCACCGCGCTGGGCCTGCTCTATCGCGCGCACGATCCCGACAGCGGTCGCATCACCATCGACGGCGTCGACATCCGCTCGGTCAATCTGGATTCGCTGCGCCGGAAC
>DASXWZ010000243.1:0-5806 GCA_036503375.1 Rhodanobacteraceae bacterium
CAGCGCGAAGCCGCCGAACAGCAGCGCGCTCCAGAACAGTGTTCCGTACAGCGTGCCCTTGAAGAACGGAATGCCCGCGACGTAGCACGCGGTGAGCGTGTCCGTGCACGCCGCACCCGCGCCCGGACGGGCCGCCAGCCACGTGCCGAAATTGGTGATGAGGAAAAACAGCACCGCGCTCGCGAGTGCGCCGAACAGCACCCGCGGCGCGCTGACCTTGTTGCGCAGCGCGAATCCGCCGACCGCGGTCAATGCGATGCAGCCGTACACGAACGGCAGCGTGCCCAGCCAGTCGCGTACCAAGGCGCCCGACAGGGTCACGGCGATCACGCAGTCCGCGGCGATCATCGCTATCAGCGGCACCACGACGCCGAGACGACGATCGGAGAAATACGCGCCGCCGAACAGCGCCATCGCTTCGACCGGCGTGAAATTCCACGGCAGTGCGCCCGCGGCGAAATGCACCAGCAGCCGGTAACCGGCCGCGAACGCGATCATCGCGCACAACACCAGGTTGCGCGGCGTGAACAGGCTGGAAGCATCGGTGCGCGACATGGGACATTCCTCGAGCGGCGACTCGAATAGCTTACCGCAAAGCGCCCGCGGCATCGCGCTATGATCCGCCGATGCGCGAGAGCACGGACATACTGATCGTCGGCGGCGGCCTGGTGGGCGCCAGCCTGGCGATCGCGCTCGACACGGTGGGCCGCAGCGCCACCCTGGTCGAAGCCGTCGCTCCGCGTGCGCCGGCGCAACCGAGTTATGACGAACGCAACCTCGCGTTGGCCCGCGCGACCGTCAACGCGCTCACGAATCTGGCCGTGTGGAAACATGCACAGGGCGCCACGCCGATCACGAAGTTGCACGTCAGCCGCGCCGGCGAATTCGGCGCCGCGCGTTTGTCTGCACGCGAAGCGGGCGTGGACGCGCTCGGCGCCACGTTGCCCGCGCGCGAACTGGGGAACGCGCTGGAACTGCGCCTGCAGCAGTGCAGGCATCTGACGCGAGTGATGCCGGCAAAGCTGGAGAGGCTGGAGCCGCTCGCCGAGGGTTGGCGCGCAACGATCCGCGTCGGCGAGGAAACCCGGGAGATCGGAACGAGGCTGCTGGTCGGCGCCGATGGCAGCGACTCGTTCGTGCGCACGCAGGTCGGCATCGGCGCTGACGAATACGATTACGCGCAATGCCTGATCGTGTGCACGCTCACCGCGGAGCGCGACCCGGAAGGCTGCGCCTGGGAGCGGTTCTCCGATGAAGGCCCGGTCGCCCTGCTGCCGTTGTCGGCACGGCGCTGCGGCCTGGTGCTGGCGGTGGCGGCGGATCGAGCCGATGCCGTACTGGCCATGAGCGACGAAGAGTTCATCGCGCTGGCGCAACGGCGCTTCGGCTGGAAGGCGGGTCGCCTGACGCGGCCTGGGAAACGGCAGGCGCATCGCGCACGGCGCGTGATCGCGCAATCGTTGACCTCACCGCGCGCGGTCGTGGTCGGCAACGCCGCGCAGACGGTGCATCCGATCGGCGCGCAAGGATTCAATCTTGGCCTGCGCGATGCCGTGACACTGGCCGAACTGATCGCAAGCGCGGATGATCCTGGCAGTAACGAGCTGTTGCGCGAGTACGCCGCGCGCCGCAACCCCGATCGCGACGGCGTGCTGGCTTTCAGCCACGGCCTGATTTCGCTGGCGTGCCTGCCTCAGCCTGCGCTGGCGCCGCTGCGCTCGCTGGCGCTGATCGCTTTCGACAGCGTGCCGCCGCTGAAGCGCACGCTGGCAAAACGCGGCATGGGCTGGCGCGGTGCGGCCCCACCGAACGCGACTCTTGAGCGGACGTCATGAGTACACGCCGCGCGATCCCCGATATCGCGATCGCCGGCGGCGGCATGATCGGTGCAGCGTGTGCGCTGGCGCTGGCGCGCGAGGGTTTCGAAGTCGTGTTGATCGAAGCACGCGAACCTTCAGCATGGCGCGTGGAGAACCGCGAAGACCTGCGCGTGATCGCACTGGCGCCTTCGTCGGCGAACTTGCTGGACGAACTCGGCGTGTGGCCTGCGGTACGCGACGCGCGCGTGTCGCCCTATTCGCGCATGCACGTATGGGATGCCGCAAGCGGCGCCGAGCTGCATTTCGACGCGGCCAGCGAGGGCCGCGCGGAACTGGGCTGGATCGTCGAAAACAAGTTGCTGCAATGGACGTTGTGGCAGGCGCTGGACCAGGCCGGCGTGCAGCGCATCTGCCCGGGCGAGCTGCGCGATTTCGAAGAGCGCGCCGATCGCGTGATTCTGCATTTGAACGAAGGCGGGCCATTGTCCGCGCGCCTGCTGGTGATCGCCGATGGCGCCAAATCCGCATTGCGCGAAAAGACCGGGATCGCGACGCGCGGGCGCGACTATGCGCAACGCGCCGTGGTCGCGCATGTCGCGACCGAAAAGCCGCACGGCGCGGCCGCGTGGCAGCGCTTTCTTCCCGAGGGTCCGATCGCGTTGCTGCCATTGAGCGACGGCCGCAGTTCGATCGTCTGGACCTTGCCCGAGAGCGAAGCACGGCGAGTGCTCGCGCTCGAGGACGCCGCATTCCGCGAAGCGGTCGGATTTGCGACGGATTTTCGTCTGGGCCGCGTCACGGAAACCACGCCGCGCGCATCGTTCCCGCTGCGCCTGCAACTTGCGCAGTCGTACGCGAGCGAGCGCTGCGTGTTGCTGGGCGATGCCGCGCACGCGGTACATCCGCTGGCGGGCCAAGGCGCCAATCTCGGACTGCGCGACGTGGCCGAGCTGGTTGCAGTCTTGAGCGAAGCGCGCGAGGCGAATCGGGATTTCGCCGCACTGCACGTATTGCAACGCTACGCGCGCCGCCGCCGCTCGGCCGACACACTGGATGCGCTTTCGTTCGATGCGCTCGCACGGTTGTTCGCACTCCGCGCGCCGCCGCTGGTCGCGTTGCGCGGCATCGGCATGCGCGCGGTGGATGCGCTGCCATCCCTGAAACGTCGGCTCGTGGATCATGCAGCCGGCGGTGCCTGATCCGAAAAGGAGATCACAATGCGTACCCGCCTGCCGTTGATCGCTGCATTGCTGTTCGGTTGCTCATCGCTCGCGCACGCGGCGATGCAGACGAAAACCATCGACTACACCGCGCACGGCAAGACCTTGCGCGGCGTGTTGATCTGGGATGATGCGGTGAAGACATCGCGACCCGGCCTGCTGCTGATCCCCAACTGGCACGGCATCAACGATGCGAACATCGCCAAGGCGAAGAACATCGCCGGCCGCGATTACGTGATCTTCATGGGCGACATGTACGGCAAGGAACTGCGTCCGAAGAGCGACGCCGAAGCGCAAGCCGCGGTGAAGCCGCTTTACGGCGATCGCGCGGAGATGCGCGCTCGCGCCGTGGCCGCGTTCGACGAACTGAAGAGACTGGCACAGTCGCATGCCGCACCGATCGATCAGCACAAGCTCGCCGCGATCGGCTTCTGCTTCGGCGGTTCATCGGTGCTGGATCTCGCGCGCAGCGGTACGGACGTCGCCGCGGTGGTGAGCTTCCACGGCGGCCTTTCGACGGACGATCCATCGCTCGCGAAAAACATCAGGGCGCGCGTGCTGGCGATGAACGGCGCCGACGACAAGGGCACCATGCCCGATGCCGACAAGTTCATGGACGAAATGCGCATGAGCCCTGCCGAATGGCAGTTCGTGGTGTTCGGCCACGCCGTGCACTGCTTCGCCGAACCGGATGCGAATTCACCACCGGGATGCGTGTACAACCCGAAGGTGGCCAAGCGTGCGTTCAAGTTGATGCACGACTGGCTGGACGAGGCGTTTGCCGGCAGCGAATAGACAGCCAAGCGGTGGCACGGCACGCTACGGCCGTTCTCTGAAGGCTGGTGTGAACACAATTCCGATCAACAGCCCTTCCGGCCCGATCACGCGACTGACGATCTGACCCCAGGGTTCCCGCTTGCTCTTGATGAGCATGCGATAGCCTTGCGATTCGAGTTCTGCGGTCGCCTCATCGACATTGTCGACGTCGAACTCGAGCCAGGCTTGCGGGACAGGAATATCGGGCGGCCAGGACTCGCTACCGAAACAGGAGTGTGCCGCCTGGGCAAGCGGCCACAGGGCAAATGTTTTGGCACCTTCCAGAGCTTCGGTGTGCAGATATCCGCCGCTCTCCTCCTTGAAACGGATGCCCAACGCTTTCTCGTACAGTTTGCGGCTCGCTGCTCCGTCGCGAACGATCGGGCCAAAGCCGGTGACGAATAAAACCCTGATGTTTCCAAACCGCTCCATGGCGTGACTCCCTGCATCCGTCAGTGATCCCGCTCCACCGCGTACACCGCCAGCGCATCCAGCGCATCGCGATGGCGTGACGGCGGCAGCTCTGCCAGCGCCTTGCGCGCCGAGTTCGCATGACTCTGCGCGCGCTGGCGCACGCGCGTGATGGCGCCGCAATCGCGGATCGCGTCCACGATCGTCTGCAACGAAGACAACCGTTCGGACCGCAGCGCGCGACGCAGTGTTTCCGCCTGGGTGGGCGAGGCGCACTCGATCGCATAGATCAGTGGCAGCGTCGGCTTGCCTTCGGCCAAGTCATCGCCGATGTTCTTGCCCAGCGTCTGGGTGTTGGAAACATAGTCCAGCAGGTCGTCCGCGATCTGGAACGCGAAACCCAATTGCATGCCGTAGTGGCGCAGCGCCTGCTCCTGTCTTTCCGGCAGCCCTGCCAGCACCGCGCCGAGTTGCGTCGCCGCGGCGAACAGCACCGCGGTCTTGCGTTCTATGACGCGCAGATACGCGGCTTCGTCGATGTCGGCGTTGCCGAGATTCAGCAACTGCAACACCTCGCCTTCGGCGATCGCATTGGTGGTGTCGGCCAGGATCTTCATCACGCGCATGCGGTCCAGCTCCACCATCAACTGGAACGCACGCGAATAGAGGAAGTCGCCGACCAGCACGCTGGCCGCGTTGCCCCACAAGGCGTTGGCGGTCTTGCGCCCGCGCCGCAAATCGGAACCGTCGACCACGTCATCGTGCAGCAGTGTCGCGGTGTGGATGAACTCCACGATCGCGGCGAGCTGGATGTGCTGGTCGCCGGAGTAACCCGCCGCGCGCGCGGCCAGCACGTGCAGCATCGGGCGCAGGCGTTTGCCGCCGCCGCCGACGATGTGCTCGCCCACCGCGTGGATCAGCGCGACATCGGATGACAGCCGCGCGCGGATCAGCGCATCCACCGCGGCCATGTCTGACGCGGCCAATGCGCGCACCGCGGCGAAATCGCCGCGCAGCTCGGGGGGCGAGGTGACTGCCTGGTTCATGCGCGAACGATTGCAGGGGGAAGGACATTATAGGCACGCCGCGGGAAGCCCGCCGACGCCGCGCTGCGGCGGCGGACTACGCGGTCCTGCGCCACGCAACGATTGCGTTCGGGCGCGCGTGATAGCATCGTTTGTCCACCTGCATCTCCACCCGAGGAACACGTCCATGGCTCGCGGCGTCAACAAGGTCATCCTGATCGGCAATCTCGGTGCGGACCCGGAAACCCGCTACACCGCTTCCGGTTCGGCCATCACCTCGGTCAGCCTTGCGACTTCGGAAAACTGGAAAGACAAGCAGACCGGCGAGGCGCAGGAGCGCACCGAATGGCACCGCGTGAAATTCTTCGGCCGGCTGGCGGAGATCGCCGGCGAATACCTGAAGAAGGGCCGACAGGTGTACATCGAGGGCTCGATCCGCAGCAGCAAGTACACCGACAAGGAAGGCGTCGAGCGCTGGAGCACCGACATCATCGCCAACGAAATGCAGATGCTC
>DASXWZ010000244.1:0-14929 GCA_036503375.1 Rhodanobacteraceae bacterium
GTGCGCGGCCTGCACCAGTCCCGGAAGATCGCCAGCGCCGGTTTCAGCGCCGGGTGCGAGCTTGATGAAGTCCAGAGGCAGGTGTTCCAGGAGGCCCGCCGCAACGGCTTCGCGATCCACGCCGGCCAGCGACAGCTTGACGCCGAGTTCGCGCAGGCCGAGCGAGAGATCGATCAGCGGCCGCAATTGCGCGCGCGCGTCCTCCTGGCGGAATTCCAGGGCCAGGCTGCCGCGCGAGATCCCGGAGGCCGGCAACTGCTGCCGTAACGCCGCGATCCGCGCGGGATCTTTCCAGCCGTCCAGCGATTGGCTGACAAAGAGCCGCAGGCGTGCACCGCCACGTTCGCGCTCGGCCAGCAGATCCATGCAACGGCGAAGCACCCAGTCATCGATCGCGCCGATCAATCCGGCGCGCGAGGCTTCTGGAATCAATTGCGCCGCCGAATGCAATTCGCCGCTGCTGTCGCGCAGGCGCAGCAGCGCCTGGTATTGCGGCTCGGCCGCGCCCGCAAGCGGCGCGATCGGCTGGAAAATCAGATGGAACGCATCCGCGCGCAGCGCGGCTTCGAGTTGCGCACGCATGCCGTTGTCGGCCGCACCCAGGCGCGAATACATGCCGATGCCGCCTTGATCGCGACGCGCGGCATCCAGCGCGCGTTCGGCCGCGGCCAGCACCGCGCCGGCTTCGGACAATCCGCTGCCGAAGGCGCATGCGCCGCAGCTCAACTCCACCGGCAGCGCTTTGCCGCCGAAGCGTTCGCGCGCTATCTGCGCGCGCAATGTTTGCGCCAGCGCGACCAGACCTTCTTCGTCGCGCTGCGGCGAGAGCACCAGGAATCCGGCATCGCCGAAACGCGCCACCATTTCGTCGCGCTCGACATGGCGGGCGATGAACGCGCCGGTCTCCGCCAGCATTTCGTCCAGCACGGTCAGGCCGACCTGCGCACGCAGCGCGGTGGCGCCGTAGACTTCCGCGCACAGCACGCCACCGCTCAGCGTGCCGCCGCCGGCCGCGGCGAAGCGTTCGTTCAATGCGTCCAGCAATTGCGCGCGGCCGTGCAGGCCGGTGGCGGGATCGCGCCTGCGACGCTCGCGCGTGTGCTTGAGGGAGGCGCGCGCGCGGCGCACGCGGTTGGTCACCGCGGATACCAGATATTTCGGACGAATGGGTTTGGAGAGGAAATCGTCGCCGCCCGCGTCGAGCGCGGCGAACTGGCGATCTGCATCCGGATCACCGGAAAGGAACACGATCGGCGTGCTGACGTAACCTTCGCGCTCGCGGATCAGCGCAGTCAGTTCCAGCCCGTCGCAACCGGGCATGTTGAGGTCCATCAGCAGCAGGTCGGGCTGGAAGCGATCCAGCTCCTCGAGCACCGCGATGGGTTCGTTCAAAACCTGCGTGACCATCCCGGCCTTGCGCAGGATGGATTCGGCGAACAGCGCCTGCGAAGCGTCGTCCTCGACGATCAAGATCCGATACGGTTCTTCCTTCTCGTCGCTCAGCAGTTCCAGCGCACGCTCCACGATTTCCTCGGGCTGCACCGGCAGCGACATGCAGCGATCGGCGCCGGCGCGCAGCGCGCGCAGGCGAGAGGACACTTCGCCGTCGGCCAGCAGCGCCAGCATTGCGACTTTGTGCGAAGCACTGGCGCGCGCGGCGCGCAATGCCGGTCCGATGCCGTCCAGCGCCTCGCTGTGGCGTGCACCTACCACAACCAGTTGCGGCGGCAACGCGCCCAGCACTTCCACCAGCGAAGCGTCGTCGTCGATGGGCGTCACCGCGCAGCCGCGGCTTTCCAGCCGCATGGTCAATTCGTTCAGCAGCGGATCGTCGCCGACCAGCAGGTAGACCGAGTGCCCTTCCGCGGCACTTGGCTGCACCGCGCGGGTGGGCAGCGGGGCGGGTTCGTTGGCAGCAGGTGGCGGTTCGAAATCCGGTGCACCCAGCGTGCGCCAGTGACCCACCGGGGGACTTTCATGCAGTTGATAACCGTCGGCCTCATCGACCACGACGGACTCGGGCGTGAAGACACGCGCCGGCACGGCGCGGGGCCACGCCGGTGCATCGCCCTCGAGGTGCGGCCTCAGGCCGTCGAGCACGGAATCGATCCGGGCGTTCGCGCCCGCGTCGGGCACCTGTTGACTCTGGCTCCAGGGTGCCAGCGCCGATTCCAGCGCCAGGAGGCGTTCGCCGAGTTCGAGCTGTCCGTAGCGGCCGCAGGCGCCGGCGAGGTTGGCCACTTCGTCCTGTACCAGGTGCAGGACATTGATGTCCCAACCGCCACGGCTTTGCGCGCGCGCGCGGCGCAACAGCGTTTTCAGTCGCTGGGGCAGGTGGTGCAGGAAGGCGTCGCGCAGTTCCGCGCTTTGCGCCGGCTCGGCAATGGACAACTGCATGCGGGCAAATCCCTGGTCAGGCGGCACACGGCCCGAAACACCATGCACCTCTCATGCCTGCCAGCATGGAAGGGGATTGCCCGTCGGAACGCGAACGCGTTCTCAGAAGGGTTTGACCACCGCCAGCACCACGATCCCGATCAGCAGCAGGGCCGGCAGTTCGTTGAACAGCCGTAGCGCGCGTGGTGTCCAAGCCAGTGCATCCCGCGCGGATTTCCGCACGAACCGGGTCAATATGCCGTGGTAGAGGATAAGCAGCCCGACCAGGACCAGTTTCAGGTGCAGCCAGTGGGCCTGACGGAAATAGTCCGGCACCGCGTATTGCCATGCGCCGAGCGTCGCCAGCCCCAAAAGGATCGTCAGGGCGCCGCCGATATTGGTCATCAGGAGCAGGCGGCGTTCCATCACCTTGAGCCTCTCTCGCACGACGGGTTCGCCCGCTTCCGCGTGATAGACCAGCAGCCGCGGCAGGTAGAGCAGACCGGCAAACCAGGTGACCACGGCGACCACGTGAAAGGCCTTCAACCACAAGATCAACATCGGTTCCTCCTCGTCCGGAGAGTCCAACCAGTATATTGAGCCCGATGCGATTGCCCGATCTGCGAAAACTGCCTGTCCGCTGGCGCGGCTTGTCGCCGGGCCGGCGCAAATGGCTGGGCACCGTTGGTGCACTGGTGGCGGCGGCCGTGCTGTTGGGGGGCGGAGTGCTGGCCGGGCGGCATTGGGCGCTGTCGCGCGGCACCGCTGCGCGCGCGGCGGAGCTGGCGCAAAGCAACGACGAGCTGCAGAACCGGTTAGCGATCCTGCAGCGCGACCGGCAGGTGTCGCAGATCGCGGATCGCGTGCTGCAGAAGAACCTGGCCGAGCGCGACGAGGAAATCCGCAGTCTGCGCGCGGACCAGGCGTTCTATTCCAAGCTGGTGGGTGCCGATGCGCAACCCGGCGGCTTGACGGTGCACGGTCTCAAGTTGACGCCGCTGGCGAAAACGCATGCCTGGAATTTCACCGTGACCCTGACCCACAGCGCCGAGGGCGCGAAGGAGATCCAGGGCAGCCTGAGCCTCGTCGTCGAAGGCGTGCGCGCGGACAAGCTGACCACTCTGGGCTGGAACTCGCTCGCGGGGCCGGACGCCGGGGATGGGCTGCCCTTCGATTTCAAGTATTTCCAGCAGGTGCAGGGCACGCTGATGCTACCCGCGGACTTCACGCCCAATCGCGTGCGGGTCGAGGTGGACCCGCGCGGTGGCGCTGCCGTCAGCCGCACACTGGCATGGAGCGAGGCAACTCAGCCCGACGGCTCGCCGTAGGCGCGCTCGTGCCGCGCGCATTAAAATAAGGGGATGTCCGAGACACCCGACTATCGCGATGCCGCGCAAGCGCCGCTGAACTTCACCGACGCCGCTGCGGCCAAGGTGCGCGAGCTGATCGACGAGGAAGGCAATCCGAAGCTGGCCTTGCGCGTCTACATCCAGGGCGGCGGCTGCTCCGGTTTCCAGTACGGCTTCAGCTTCGATGAAAGCCGCGCGGAGGACGACCTGGCGCTGGAGAAAGCCGGCGTCACGCTGCTCGTGGATCCGCTCAGCCTGCAGTATCTGGCCGGCGCCGAGATCGACTATTCCGAATCGCTGTCCGGCGCACAGTTCGTGATCCGCAATCCGAATGCGAAGACCACTTGCGGATGCGGTTCATCGTTCACGGTATGAGCGGTCCGCACGACAGTTCCGCCTCGCGTTCGCACCTCAACACCTTCGCCGCGCTGGAGCTCGAACGCGCCGCCGAGCATCGCGACGATGCGCAGTGGCTCGCGTCTCAACGCGCCTCGGCCGGCGCACGCTTTGTGGTGTTCGATGCGGAAGGGCGCACGCCGATCCGCGATGATCGACTGCTGCTGCTGGATGCCGCGATGGCATCGGGCGACACGCCGGCGAGCCTGCTGGGATTGCGGAACGACGGCGCGCCGGTGTTCCTTTCGCGCGATGGCGCGCGCGCGCCGCTCGATGCGGAGTGGATCGGCCTGCGCGAAGCCGGCACGCGGCTGCCGGCCGACGAGGCCGGCCTGCTCGCCTACGCGCGGGGTCTCGCCAACTGGCAGGACGCCACGCGCCATTGTTCATATTGCGGCGGCGCATTGACGCTGATCAGCGCCGGCCATCGCGCGACGTGCCCGCACTGCGAGCGGCTGCATTTTCCGCGTACCGATCCGGCGATCATCGTGATCGTCGAGCACGAGGACGCATGCCTGCTGGGACGGCAGGCGCTGTGGCGACCGCGCCAGTATTCGACGCTGGCCGGTTTCGTGGAACCGGGCGAATCACTGGAAGATGCGGTGCGCCGCGAGGTGCGTGAGGAAGCCGGCGTCGAAGTGATCGATTGCGACTACCATTCCTCGCAACCCTGGCCGTTCCCGGCGTCGCTCATGCTCGGTTTCAGCGCGCGCGCCGCTGCGCGTGAGATACACCTGGCAGACGGCGAGCTGGAAGAGGCGCGCTGGTTCACCACGCGACAGCTCGTCGATCATTTGCGCAGCGGCGCGTTGCGTCCTTCGTCACCGCTCTCGATTTCCTTCCGGCTGATCGAGTACTGGTTGCGCGAACGCGCGCAGATCGAACTGACGGACGTGCTGCGCGAAACGCGGTCCGCCTGATCGCGGCTACAATCGGCACGGCGTCACCGCATCCGCAGACATGGCCATCCGACTCGTCGCCGCGCTGATCGTCCTGTTGCTGGCGTTCTCCTCGCTGGATTTCGCGCGCCTGCGCGACTTCGGATGGTTTCGCGCGTGGCGGGCGCAACTGCATTTCGCCGAGGGCGGCGGTCGCGTGGCGATGGCATTGGCGTTGCCGGTGTTCGTCTGCGCGTTGCTGCAAGGCGCGCTGCGCGGCTGGGATTTCGGGCTGGCAAGTGCGGTGTTCGCCGGCATCGTGCTGCTTTACGCGTTCGGCCCGCGCGAACCCGAAGCCGACATCGATGCGGTGCTCAGTGCCGGAGACGCGTCCGCGCGCGAAGCCGCCGCGCAGAACCTGCGCGATGATGCTTCTGCGTCACCGCTGCCCTTCACCGCGCCCGCACTGGTGGAAGGCGCCGTGCTGGCGGGTCTGCGCCGCCGCTTCGGCGTGCTGTTCTGGTTCTTCGTACTGGGTGCGAGCGGCGCCTTGCTGTATCGCCTCGCGCAAATCGCGGCTGCTGAAAATGGTGCGCTCGACCTGCGCACACGCGACGCCGCGCGTCGTTTCGCCGCTGCGATGGACTGGCTGCCCGCTCACTTCATGGTGTTGGCGATGGCGCTAGTTTCGGATTTCGAAGCCGTGTTGCGCGCCTGGCGCGCCTGGCACATGCAGCCGGGCCGCTCGCCCTGGGAATTGGAACCTGGATTCCTTGCCGCGGTGGCGCGCTCGGGCGTGGATGCCGACATCGAAGCGGGAGACGGCGGCACGGTCGCGGATGTCAGCGACCCGCTGGAAGAGCTGGCGGATGCGCGCCGATTGCTGATTCGCGTGCTGGTGGTATGGCTCGCGCTCGTCGCGCTGATCGTGCTGGCCGGCTGGGTGGCCTAAACGCGATTACGCTTCGGCACCGCGCAGCGCACGCACATGTTGCTCCAGATCGGCGGCGCTGGTCGCCGCGCCGTCCACGATCGTGCCAGCGAGGAGGGCGATGCGCGCGCGAAAGCGGCGTGGCACGCGCGCGCGGCCCAGCTTCGAATCGCGCCGGCTCCACATGCTTGCCCACAACCCGCGCAGCGCCAGCGGGATCACCGGCACCGGCCGTTTGGACAGGATCTTTTCGACACCCGGCCGGAACGCCGCGATTTCGCCGTCGCTGCTCAGCGATCCTTCCGGGAATACGCAGACCAATTCGCCTTCCGCCAGTGCCTGATCGATCTGTTCCAGCGCGCGCGCGAGCAGGGCGGGATCTTCCTTCGCACCGGCGATCGGGATCGCCTTGGCCGTGCGGAACACGAAACTCAGGACCGGGATGCGGAAGATCCTGTGGTACATCACGAAGCGCACCGGCCGCCGCACGCTGCCCATGATGATCATCGCATCCATGAAGCTGACATGGTTGCAGACCAGCAACGCCGCGCCTTCGTCCGGGATCCGCTCCAGCCCTTCGGTGCGCACGCGATAGAACAGACTGATCAGCAGCCAGTCCACGAAGCGCATCAGGAATTCCGGCACCAGCAGGAAGATCCACAGCGTGACCGCGGCATTCAACAGAGCGGTGACGAGGAACAGTTGCGGAATCGTCAAACCCGCACGTAAAAGGCCGAGGCCGAACACCGCCGCCGCGACCAGGAAGATCGCGTTGATGATGTTGTTGCCGGCGATCACGCGCGAAAGCTCTCCGCGCGGCGTGCGGCTCTGCACCAGCGCGAACAGCGGCACGATGAAAAAACCGGCGAACAGGCCCAGCAGCGTGAGGTCGAGAGCGATGCGCCAGTGTCCGGCGACGCGCAGGAACGACATCCAGTCGAGTCCGCGTTGCGCGGTGGGTTCGTGCTGCAGGAAATACAGCACCAGGCCGAACAGTGTCATGCCGAACGCGCCCAATGGCACCAGGCCGATTTCCACCCGATGCCCGGACAGTTTCTCGCACAGCAGCGAGCCCACGCCGACGCCGATGGAGAACAGCGCCAGCACCAGGATTTCCACGCTGGCGTCTCCGCCCAGATAGAGCTTGGTGTAGTTCGGCAGTTGCGCGGTGACCACGCCGCCGAAAAACCAGAACCATGAAATGCCCAGCACCGAATTGAATACCGCGCGCTGTTTCGCGGTGAGGCGCAGTACCTGAGCGCTTTCCGAGATCGGGTTCCAGTTGAATTTCAGGTCTGGTGCAGTCGACGCGACGCGCGGGATCGCGCAACTCGTTGCGAAACCGATCACCGCCATGCCGATCACCAGCAGCGACGACGCCACCGGCCCGCCGTCGTGCATCGCCGCGCCGCCGGCAATCATGCCGATCAGGATCGCGATCGAGGTGCCCATCTCGACCAGCCCGTTGCCGCCGACCAGTTCCTCGCGATCGAGCACCTGCGGCAGGATCGCGTACTTGATCGGCCCGAACACCGTCGAGTGCAGGCCCATCAGGAACAGCACGGCGAGCAGCAGCGTCGGACTGGCGATGTGAAAGCCCCACGCCGCCAGGCACATCGCGCCGATCTCGAACAATTTCACATAGCGGATCAGCTTCTGCTTCTCGAACTTTTCCGCCATTTGGCCTGCGCTGGCGGAAAACAGGAAGAACGGCAGGATGAACAGCGCCGGGGCGAGATTGGAATAGAAAGATACCTTCGCATCGGACAGGCCGAGCTGGAAGCCGACCAGCACGATGGTGGCGTTGCGGAACGCGTTGTCGTTGAATGCGCTGAGCGCCTGCGTCGCAAAGAACGGCGCGAAGCGGCGCTGGCCGAGCAGGCGGAACTGGCTCATGCGTGATCCCCGATGCGGGCGGAAGGGTAGCGCATCGGGTGGTCGCGAGGACAATGTTGCCGCGGTGCGTAGCGCGTTACCGGTGCAGCAATCCCCTGTGTCCGACATCGCGCCGATAGAACGCGCCGTCAAAGCGAATGCGTTCGGCGGCGGCATAAGCGCGGTCGCGGGCTTGTTTCAGATCGTCGCCCAGCGCGCAGGCGGTCAGCACGCGACCTCCCGCGGTGATGACGTTGCCGTCAGGGTCGAGTTTCGTGCCTGCGTGGAACACTTTTGCGTCGCGACCGAAATCCGCATCCAGTCCCGAAATCACGTCGCCGGTTTTCACCTTGCCGGGATATCCGCCGGCTGCGATCACCACGCCCAATGAGGGACGCGGATCCCATTCGGCTTGCGCGCGATCGAGCCGGCCATCCAGTGCAGCTTCGATCAAGTCGACCAGGTCGGATTTCAACCTCAGCAGGACCGGCTGGGCTTCCGGATCGCCCAAGCGCACATTGAACTCGATCACCCTGGCCGCGCCGTCCTTGTCGACCATCAATCCGGCATAGAGAAAGCCGATGAAAGGCGCGCCCTCTGCGGCCATGCCGCGCAAGGTCGGCTCGATGATCTCGCGCAGGATGCGCTGCTCGATTTCGCGCGTCACCACGGGCGCCGGCGAATACGCACCCATGCCGCCGGTATTCGGCCCGAGGTCGCCTTCGTCGCGGCGTTTGTGATCCTGGCTGCTCGCCATCGGCAGCGCGTGCGTGCCATCGGCGATCACGATGTAGCTGGCTTCCTCGCCTTCGAGGAATTCCTCGATCACCACGCGCGCGCCGGCCTCGCCGAACGCGTGGGCGCCCAGCATGTCGCGCAGAGCCTGCTCGGCATCGGCAATGGTGTGCGCGACAGCCACGCCTTTGCCCGCCGCAAGTCCGTCGGCCTTGATCACGATCGGCGCACCGTGCATCCGCACGTAGTCGAGTGCGCGGTTCAATTCGGTGAAAACCGCGTAGCGCGCCGAGGGAATGTTGTGCCGAAGCAGGAAATCCTTGGCGAAGGCCTTGGAGCCTTCCAGTTGCGCGGCGAGCTTGCGCGGGCCGAAGCAGCGCAGACCGGCAGCGCGGAACTTGTCCACGATGCCCGCGACCAGCGGCGCTTCCGGTCCGACTACGGTGAGATCGATGCGTTCGTCGCGCGCCAGTTTCAGCAGGCCATCGATGTCGTTCATCGCGATATCGATGTTGCGCACGCGTTTTTCGCGCGCGGAGCCGGCGTTGCCCGGCGCGACCAGAACCCGATCGACGCGCGGTGATTGCGCCAGTTTCCAGGCCAGCGCGTGTTCGCGGCCGCCGGAGCCGATGACCAGGACTTTCATGGCGCCTGAACGGGTCGTTGCGAAGCGCGCAGTTTAACCGCGCAGCATCCGCAGCAGCTCCGCTCGCGGCAGCTTGCCGGTCTCCGAGCGCGGCAGCGAGTCGACGAGTTTCAGCGGACGCGGCAGGAACACCGGATCGATGCCGCTGCGCAAGGCGTCGAGGATTTGCGCGGCGCTGAGGCCGGGTGCCACCGCCAGAGCGGCGATGCGGTGCACGCCTCGGCGATCGGCTTCATCGAGCTGGAACACGGCACCGTCGCGCACGCCGGAAACGGCCAGCAGGCGGCGGGTGAGATCGCCGAGCGACGCGCGCTTGCCGGCGATCTCCAGCAGGTCCGCATTGCGGCCGCACAAACGAAAGTGCGCATCGCCCGCCAGTTCGACCAGATCGGCGAGCACGATCGGTTGTTCGAGCTGTGGTGCTTCCACCTGCGTGCCATCGGGTTGCGGGTGCAGCGCGACCTCGGGATACAGCGTCCACAATTCCTCGCCCGCGGTGCGGCGGTGCGCGATCACGCAGGTTTCGGTGGAGCCGAACACCTCCTGCACCGGGGCCGCGAAGAGGTCTTCCGCCGCGCGCGCCAGCTCCTTGGGCATCGGCGCCGTGGCCGAAACGATCGCCGCCAACGGCGGCAATTCCCGGGCGTGTTCGACCAGCGCGCGCAGGTGCACCGGTGTCGTCACCAGCACCCGCGGTGCCGGCACTTCGGCGAGCGCGCACGCCACGTCGAAGGGAAAGAACGGTCGCCCCGCGTGCACCGCAGCTTCGGCGAGCAGCGGCAACAGCACGGAAAACTCCAGCCCGTACATGTGCTGCGGCGGCACGGTCGCGACCAGGTTGTAGGGCAGGCCGGTGAGGCTGCGCAAGAGCGCGTCGTTGTGCGCGCTGCTGATCGAGAACTTCTCCCAGCGCTTCGGATTGGACTTGGGCACGCCGGTGGAACCGGAGGTGTAACCGACCGCGACCGTCAGCCCCGGATCGACCGTCGGCGTCACGTCTCGAGAAGTGCGGATGTCCCCTTTTTGATCTTCACGATCAGGGAGGATCGCATGCAACTGCCGGGGATCGAATTGCAGATAGTGCGGCGGCGCAGGGTCCAGCCGTGTGTCGCCAATCGTGTAGCTTCCCGCATGCGCTGCCAGCACCTCGTCGATCGCGTGCGGTGCGCGCGAGGGCGGCAGAAGGTTGACCTGGCCACGCGCGGCGAGCGCGGCGAAGGCGACCAGGAAAGCGTAACGGTCTTCGCAAAGATTGATCGCGGCGGAAGCGGTCGGCAAACGCGCGGCCAGCGCGGCGACTTCATCGATAAATTCGCTCGCACGGATCGCGCGGCCCGCCTGCCAGGCGATCACGCGTTCGGGCGAGGCCGCGTGCAGCAGCGGCACCGCGGAATGCGCAGAACGCGCCAGCGCAGTATCGAAAACGACAGCCAAGACTCATCCCCCTTTCAGCTCGAATGCCGCGCCGGCGTCCCCGCGCCGCTCCGCGCGATCCTGCGCATTGCTGCTCCTTGCCGCCCTCGATCGGCCGGCCGATGCTTTTCAGTTGCGGATGATACCGCCAGTCAGGGCGTCGGCAATCGGGGTCGGCCGCGACAAGCCGCCGGTTTTGCCTTGCAGGATGCCATCCAGCGCCGAACCGAATACGGTTTCGCATTCTTTCGCGCTGCGCGCCGGCGACTGGCCGTGGATATTGGCGCTGGTGGAAACGATCGGACCGGCGAAGGCGCGGCACAGCGCGGCGGCGGTTTCGTGCGCGGTGACGCGCAGCGCGATGCCGCCGTGTGCGCCCGCGACCCATTCCGGCACGCGCGGAGAGCGCGGGAAGACCCAGGTATGGGCGCCGGGCCAGGTGGCGCGCGCGCGCGCGATCGCTTCAGGCGGCGCCTCGATCCAGTCGGCAATCTGGGAAAACTCTGCGGCGATCAGCAACACGCCTTGTTCAGGCGGGCGCTGTTTCAGCGCGAAGATCTTCTCGAAGGCTTGGCGATTGTCCGGATCGCAGCCCAGGCCGAACACCGCCTCGGTCGGGTAGGCGAGCGCGCCGCCGGCACGCAGCAGCGCCGCGGCTTCGGCGATCCGGTCCGGCGCGAAGCGCTGCATGCTTCAGGTTTCGAACGGCGGCGAGGTGGGTTCGGCGCGCGGCGATGCCGCCTTTTTCGCGGTGGACTTTTTCGCTGCGGTTTTCTTCACGGCAGTTTTCCTGCGCGCCGTTTTTTTCGCGGCCTTCTTCGCGGCTTTTTTTGCTACTTTGCGCAGCGCGGGTAATTCCGCACCTTCCGTCGTTGCGGCTTTCCTTGCCGCACCTTTCTTCGTGGCGGTCTTCTTGGCCGCCTTTTTTGCGCCGCGCCGCGGCCGGTTGGGCGCGGCCTCCAGCAACGCCTTGCATTCCTCGTGCGTCAGCGATTTGGGTTCGCGATCCTTCGGGACGCGCGCGTTCTTCTCGCCGTCCGTGATGTACGGACCGTAGCGGCCGTTGAGCACCTGGATGCCGTCGCCGAAATCGGCGATCACGCGGTTGGCGATCAGCTCCTGCCTTTCGCGGATCAGTTGCAGCGCGCGTTCGAGCGAGACCGTATGCGGGTCGTCCTCTTTCAACGATGCGTAGACCTTGCCCTTGCGCACGAAGGGTCCGAAGCGGCCGATGCCCGCGGAAACTTCCTCGCCATCGACATCCTCTCCCAGTGCGCGCGGCAGTTTGAACAACTCGATCGCTTCTTCCAGCGAAATGGTGTGCATGCTCTGGCCGGGGCGCAGAGACGCGAATTGCAGCGTCTCGTCCTGGTCCTTGTCGCCCAGTTGCGCATACGGCCCGTAGCGGCCCAGCCGTACCGAAACGGGCCTGCCGGTCTTGGGATCGCGGCCCAGTTCCCGGGCACCCGAAGCCTCCGCCCGATCCACCGTCTCGGTCTTGTCCTCGACCAGCGACTTGAACGGTTTCCAGAATTTCTCCAGCAGCGGCTGCCACTCCTCCTCGCCGCGGCTCACCGCGTCGAGCTCGTCCTCGAGCCTGGCGGTGAAGTCGTAGTCGACGTATTGCGTGAAATGCCCGGACAGGAATTTCGCCACTGCGCGACCGACGTCCGTGGGTTTGAAACGGCGCGAATCCAGGATCACGTATTCGCGATTCAACAGCACCTGGATGATGCTGGCGTAAGTCGAAGGACGGCCGATGCCGTATTCCTCCAGTGTCTTTACCAGCGAAGCCTCGGAATAGCGTGGCGGCGGTTCGGTGAAATGCTGGTCGGTAACGATGTCGGACAGCGGCACGGCATCGCCGACCTGCAACGCGGGCAGCTTGCGCGCTTCCTCGTCCTCGTCGGATTTTGCATCGCGGCCTTCCTCGTACACGGCGAGAAAACCCGGGTCCACCACGGTGGTGCCGGTGGCGCGGAACCCGGCATCCTTTCCGCAGGGAAACTCGACCGCGACGGTGTTGAGCGTCGCCGGCTTCATCTGGCAGGCGAGCGTGCGTTTCCAGATCAGCTCGTAGAGTTTCAACTGATCGGGATTGAGGAACGCCGCGACCGATTTCGGCGCGCGGAGCGCTGACGTGGGCCGTATCGCTTCGTGCGCTTCCTGCGCATTCTTGGACTTGGTGCGATAGACCATCGCGTGGTCCGGCAGGCTGTCCTTGCCGTACTCGCGCTCGATCGCCGCGCGCAATTCGTGGATGGCTTCGCTGGACAGATGCGTGGCATCGGTGCGCATGTAGGTGATCAGGCCGACGTTGCCTTCAGCGCCCAGCGCCACGCCTTCGTACAGCCCCTGCGCGATGCGCATCGTGCGGCTGGTCGACATGCCGAGCTTGCGCGCGGCTTCCTGTTGCAGGGTAGACGTGGTGAACGGCGCCGCGGGGCGGCGCTGACGCTGCTTGCTCTGGATGTCGGCGACCGTGAGCTTGCCGTTCGCCGCGGCCAGCAGCGAATCGCGCGCCGAATGCGCGTCCCTGGCGTTGGTGAGGTCGAACTGCTCGAACTTCTTGCCGTGCAGTTTCACCAGCCGTGCGGCGAAGGCACCGTCCGCGTGCGTTAATCGCGCTTCCACCGTCCAGTATTCGCGCGGCTTGAACGCTTCGATCTCCTCCTCGCGTTCGACGATCATGCGCAGCGCCGGCGACTGCACGCGGCCGGCGGACAACCCGCGCTGCACCTTGCGCCACAACACGGGAGACAGATTGAAGCCGACCAGGTAATCGAGCGCGCGGCGCGCCTGCTGCGCGTCCACCAGGTCGTGCGAAAGCTTGCGCGGATGCGCAACGGCCTCCTTGATCGCACGCGGCGTGATCTCGGAAAACACCACGCGATGCACGTCGCGACCCTTCAGCAGGCCGCGTTCGCGCAGGATTTCGCTGATGTGCCAGGAAATCGCCTCGCCTTCGCGGTCGAGGTCGGTGGCGAGATAGATCGTGTCGGCACCTTTCGCGGCCCTGGCGATTTCATTGACGTGCTTTTCGTTTTTCTCGATCAGCGCGTAGTCCATGGCGAAGCCGCGCTCGGGATCGACCGCGCCCTCTCTGGGCACGAGATCGCGCACGTGGCCGTAGGACGCCAGCACGTGAAAGTCCGGTCCCAGGTATTTGTTGATCGTCCTGGCCTTGGCCGGCGATTCGACGATGAGCAGGTTCTTTGCCATGGATGAATGAAGAAAATCCGGAGCCGAGAATGGGCTCCTTCCTTTTTATAGTGGACGCACGGCAGCCCGGCGGCTGTCAAGCAAAATCAGCCGGACGACCCGAAAAGCCTTTGCCAACGGCCGTTTACGGCGGGGGCGACGATGCCCTCCAGTTCCAGCAAGAGCAACATCGAGGACAGTTCGGCCGGTTTCAAGCCGGTGCGGTCGGCCAATTCGTCGAGGGCGAGCGGGGCCTCGCCCAGGACGGCCAGCAGGCGGACATAGTCGGGATCATCCCCGCGAGCCGCAGGCGAACCCTGCTTCGCGGGTGACGCGGAATCCAGCCGCGCGCGCAGGTCCGCGCCGAGCGCCTGCGCCGCGGGCGTCAGCGCCTCGATCACTTCCTGCGCGGTTTCGGTCAGGTGCGCGCCCTCGCGGATCAACCTGTGACAACCGCGCGCCAGTGGATTGTGGATCGAGCCGGGCAGGGCGAACACCTCGCGTCCCATCTCGCCGGCCAGGCGCGCGGTGATCAATGAACCCGATTGCAGGCCGGCTTCGATCACCAGCGCTCCGAGCGCGAGGCCGGCGATCAGCCGGTTGCGTTGGGGAAAGTGTTCGGCGCGTCCGGGTGTGCCGAGCGGATATTCGGAAACGATCGCGCCGCGCGCGACGATGCGCGCGGCCAGTTCGCGGTGTTTGCGCGGATAGACCAGGTCAGCCCCGGTCCCGATCACCGCGATCGTTGCGCCGTCCGCATCGAGCGCACCGGTGTGCGCCGCGCCATCGATGCCGTCGGCCATGCCGCTCGTGACGATCAAACCGGCGCGCGTGAAGGCGCGGGCGAATTCGCGCGCGTTCGCCAGACCCTGCGCAGAGGCCGCGCGCGCCCCGACCAGCGCGACCTGCGCGCGCAACAACAATGCGGGATCGCCGGCGACGAACAGCGCAGCGGGCGGCTGCGGGATCGAAACGAGCTGCGGAGGAAAATCCGCATCGGTGAACCGCAGAAGGTGATGCTCGGGCTGCGCCAGCCATTCGGCATCGGTTTCGGTGCGGGCGGCATCGGGCGTTTCGATCCCGGCCAGCGCCTCGGCAGCCAGTCCGGCTTCGCTGCGCCAGCGCCTGG
>DASXWZ010000245.1:0-3732 GCA_036503375.1 Rhodanobacteraceae bacterium
GCTCGTGTCGTGGATCATGTAGGGATGCCCGCCGAGCCTGCCGATCACCATCATCACGTGACCGGGGATGTAGACCAGATCTCCCACGTCAAGAGCTGCAACGGCGCGCATTCGGTCATCATGGCTGCTGTTGTCGTCGAACGTCGTGTGATCGAGCCCGGGGCTGACGCTCTGGTCGCGCGTGTTGCGCGGCATCAGCACGCCCATGCTGCGGTAGACATCGGAAACGAAACCCGAGCAGTCGCGGCCGTCGTAGGCGTGGCCCCAGCCGTATCGCTCGCCCAGGAACTTGAATGCCTGCCGGATGATGTCGGCGCGCGTCAGCGGCAGGTAATCGCCGGCGCTGTCGGCGTTGCGCTGCAGGAGCGCGGGAACGATTTTCAGCGAGCCATCGTCGTTGCGGATCGGCAGTTCGATCGTGTACGAGGTGTAGGCGGTTTGCCCGTTGACGGGCTGATCGGGTGGCAAGTCTTTCGTCAGCGGCACGCGCACGCCCATGTTCAATTCCAGTTGCGAAACTTTCGGCTGCTCGGGCGTGAATACCGTCTGCACGTGGGCACCGGTGATTACGCGATAGGGCGTCGCATCCACATATTCGAGAACATCCTTCTTGCTGCCGATCGCCACCGCATCGCGCTGCACCCACGCCGCGTAGCGCGGGCTGATGACGAACAGCCATCGACCGTCGCGGCTCTCGTGCGCGACCACCACCGGCGTGCCCGGAAAAATGCCGCTCTCCTGGAAGCGGTCGATATCGGTGTCGCCTTGTTCGTCGAACACGCGCTCGGACGTGGGGAAGGTACGCAGGCTGGCGCGTCGCACGATCAAGCCATAGTGCGTGGGTTGCGAGCCCGGCACCGCGTCCAGGGCGAGATTCCGCTCCCACGCGTCCAGATCGGACGCCGGCACTTCGTTGCCGTGGATGTCGTAGAGCGTGCCGTCAGGGCGTTTGGACAGTTTGCCGATCCAGCCCTTCACCTGGTCGGCGCCCAGCTTCGACGAAAGCCCGGCGATGTCGTACAGCGACGGATCACGGTGCAGGACTTTCGCGTTCTGCGCCTGGATCGCGGCCTTGGTCATCAGCGCAGCGTCCGGGTTGGACGCGCGTCCGATCCAGAAATCAGGCGACAACTGCGCATCGGTCACGCCGATCACGCCACTCGGCGGGATCGCGGGAGTGTTGTCGTCCGCGCGCAGGGGCGCGGCGAAACAGAGCAGGAGGGCGAGAGCCAGAGAAAACCGCAAGCGCATGATCATCACCTCAAAGGATCGCCAGTATGAGCATCGACGGTCTCCGCCGGCCAGTCGGGCGAGTCCGGCCCCCGAATGCACCCTGACAGGGCGCCAAAGAATAGGTGATTCCAGAATAATTGTTGCAAAGCATAAATTATTGACTGCAGTTTGCAAGCGTGTTACACAGCGCACTGGGACGGAGAGGGTCGAGGAGCCTGTAGCAATGCGCTCCCGTATCGCAGCGGCTGCAAGCAGGGTGCGCCACGGCGCCGCGTTGTATGCGGCCGCGTTGTGGGTGCTCGGTTGCGGTCTTTCGCTCGCGCAGGTGACCGCCCCCGAACCGCTCGCCAGCGTGATCCGCATGATCGACGCAGGGCAGTTCAAGGCAGCGAACGCGGCGATCGACGGTGCCCTGATGCAAACGAATGACCCTGCGCAGAAGACCGCGCTGCAATTCCAGCGCGAGCGCATGCGCCGCATCCTGATGGACTTCGACCAGGGCGCCGATCAGGTCAAGGCGCAGATCCGCAAGCAGATTCCCGATCTCACCGACGAGGAATTCGCCCGCTGGTCTGCGCGCGGCTACATCGAGCACCGCGAGATCGACGGCCGCACGCTGTATTTCAATCGTGCGGCCAGCAATCTGTTCCGCCTGAGCGCGGACGCGCGCGGGCGGCGCGTGAATCCGCAGCCGTTCGACGACAGTCCGCTGCAAACCGCCAGTGCCTACCACGCCAAGGTGATCCATGCCGCGCTGGAAACGCATCGGACCAGCGTATTGCCGCAACGCGTTCGCGTCACCCAATCGCTGACCGTCAAACCCGATGCAGTGGCCGCGGGTGAAACGGTGAAGGCGTGGATTCCCTATCCGCGCGCCATTCCCGGTCAGCAGGAAGACATCCGCTTTGTTTCGAGCGAGCCGGCCGCGCACGACATCGCGCCGGAGTCGGCACCGCAACGCACGGTGTTTCTGCAACAACCCGCCGTGGCCGGCAAGCCGACCAAATTTTCGATCACCTATGAGGTGACGATTTCCGCGCATTACCAGCCGGTCGATCCCGACAAGGTGGTGCCTGCGAAGATCACGCCGGAACTCGAGCCCTACGTAGCCGAACGTCCGCCGCACATCGTGTTCACCGAGCAACTGCGGCTGTTCTCGAAACAGATCGTGGGCGATGAAAAGAATCCCTGGCGGATCGCGCAGAAGCTGTACGCTGCGGTGGACGCGATTCCCTGGGCCGGCGCGCGCGAGTATTCGACGATCACGAACATCAGCGACTACGCGTTGCACGCGGGCCACGCCGATTGCGGCCAGCAGACGCTGCTGCTGATGACGCTGCTGCGCTTGAACGGCATTCCCACACGCTGGCAATCGGGCATGATCTTCTCGCCCGGCAAATACTGGGACCTGCACGACTGGGGCTGGATGTACATCGCGCCCTACGGCTGGATGCCGGTGGATGTCACCTTCGGACGACTCGACAACGCCGATCCGCAAGTTGCCGGCTTCTATCTCGGCGGGCTTGATGGTTACCGCATCGCCTTCAACGACGACTATGGCCGCGAGCTGACGCCGGCCAAGACGCAATTCCGTTCCGACACCGTCGACAACCAGCGCGGCGAAGCCGAGTGGCGCGGCGGCAATCTGTACTACGACCAGTGGAACTACGACTTCACGTGGCAAATCCTGCAGCCGGCTACGCAGCAGTAAACGGCCTGACATCACTCTGACCGGGGATCTGGACATGAGCACCCATCACCGCACATCGCGCAAGCATCGCAACACCCTCGTTCGGCGCAAGGCGCTGGCTCTGGCGATCGGCAGTTCGATCGCGCTCGCTTATGGCAACGGTGCGTTCGCGCAAGCCGTCAGCGGCACGATCTACGGCCGCGTACCCGTCGCCGCGAACGAAAGCATCCAGATCACCGGCGGCGCGGGTTTCAACCGCACCATTCCGGTGGGTCCGTCCGGGCAATATTCGATCACCCTGCCGGTCGGCACCTACACGGTGTCGCTGGTGCAGAACGGTCAGGTGGTCCAATCGCAAAGCGGGATCACTCCCGCGGCGGCGGGAGCGGTCGCGGTGGATTTCGTCACCCCCGAAGCGGGAGCGAATGCAACCACGCTGTCTGCGATCAACGTTACCGGCAAGACGCCGCCGATCGACGTGACCGCCACCAACCAGGTCACCACGATCACGGCCAAGCAGTTGCAGCAATTGCCCTTGGGTCGCACCGCGGAAGACATTGCGCTGCTCGCGCCCGGCGTAGGCGCGGGTTCACCCGAACTGACCGGTGGCCCGTTGGGCACTCCCGTATTGGTGTTCGGCGGCGCGTCGACGGCCGAGAACGCCTACTACCTGGACGGCATGAATACCACCGAGCTGCTCAACAACCAGGGTGGTATCACGCTGCCCTATGGCGCCATCGAACAGCAGCAGACCTTCATCAGCGGTTACGACGCCCGGTATGGCCGTTCGATCGGCGGCGTGGTCAACC
>DASXWZ010000246.1:0-4368 GCA_036503375.1 Rhodanobacteraceae bacterium
ATTCGCCATGACTCGTTTCCGTCGTCCCGGCGAAGGCCGGGAGTCATTGTGCTTTCCCGCCGAAATGGATTCCGGCTTTCGCCGGAATGACGGCGGGGTGGGATCAGGATGCCGCGATCGTCCGTTTCGCCGCCGCGACGATCCTGTCGACGCTCGGCAGGTATTTCATCTCGAGCCGGTAGAGCGGAATGTGCGTGTCGTAACCCGTGACGCGCTCGACCGGCGCCAGCAATTCGTAAAGACCTTCCTCGGCGACGCGCGCCGCGATCTCCGCGCCGAAACCCGCGGTGCGCGGCGCCTCGTGCACGATCACGCAGCGGCCGGTCTTCTGCACCGATTCGCGGATCGTGTCGAAATCGAGCGGCTTCAGCGTCGCGACGTCGATGACTTCGGCGCTGATGCCTTGCTCGCCGAGCGCATCGGCGGCTTCGAGCGATTCTTTCACCTGCGCGCCCCACGTGACGATCGTGACGTCGCTGCCATCGCGAAGCACGAAGCAGACGTCGAGCGGCAGCGCTTCGCCGTCGTCGGGCACTTCTTCCTTGTACTGGCGGTAGATGCGCTTGGGCTCGAAGAACATCACCGGATCCGGATCTCGGATCGCCGCGAGCAGCAGGCCATAGGCGCGCGCGGGCGAGGAGGGCAGCACCACGCGCAAACCGGGAATGTTGGTGAACAGGTGTTCGTTCGCTTCCGAATGATGCTCCGGCGCGCGGATGCCGCCGCCCCAAGGTGCGCGGAACACCGCGGGCACCGTGATGCGACCGCGCGTGCGGTTGCGCAGCCGCGCGGCGTGGCAGGCGATCTGTTCCATCATCGGATAGATGAAACCTTCGAACTGCGCTTCTGCCACCGGCTTCATGCCCTGCGCGGCGAGGCCGACGGTGACGCCGGCGATGGTGGTTTCGTCCAGCGGCGTGTCCAGCACGCGCAGCTCGCCGAATTTTTCCGACAGGCCTTGCGTCGCGCGGAACACGCCGCCGTTGACGCCCACGTCCTCGCCAAGTACCACGACCGAGTCGTCGTGCTTCATTTCATAGGCAAGCGCCTGGGTGACCGCTTCGATCAGGGTGATGGCCGCCATCTCAGTGCGCCCCCTTCTCGAGCGAGAGCGCCAAGTCGCGCTGCTTTTCCAGATCCGCCGGAATCTCGGCGTAGGTGTAATCGAACATCGCGCTCACCGGCTGCACCTTGCTTTCCAGATACGCATTCACCTCGTTGTCCATCCAGTCGCTGCATTCCTCCTGCAGCGCCTTTTCCTTCTTCTCGTTCCAGGCCTTCTGCGCTTCGAGATAGATGCGCAGACGCTTGACCGGGTCTTTCCTCCACGCGTCCTCGACTTCGTCCTTGCCGCGGTAGCGGCGTGCGTCGTCGGCGGTGGTGTGATCGCCGAGGCGGTAGGTGACGCACTCGATCACGCTGGCGCCCTCGCCCTTGCGCGCGCGCTCCAGCGCGTCCTCCATGGCCTTGCGCACGGCGATGATGTCGTTGCCGTCCACCTGGATGGAGGGCAAGCCGGCGGCGATGCCCTTTTGCGCGAGCGTCTTCGCGCCGGACTGGATGCGGCGCGGTACAGAGATCGCCCATTGGTTGTTGACGATCACCGCCACCATCGGCAGCGTCTGCGCGCCGGCGA
This sequence comes from Rhodanobacteraceae bacterium, assembly GCA_036503375.1. Lineage (GTDB taxonomy): Bacteria > Pseudomonadota > Gammaproteobacteria > Xanthomonadales > Rhodanobacteraceae > 66-474. Next base: position 1,637 of record DASXWZ010000246.1, read on the forward strand.
TGTTGATCGCGCCGTAGAAATCGCCCTTGGACGAGCCGCCGTCGCCGATGGTGCACACCGCGACGCGTTTCTCCTTGCGGATCTTGAATGCGAGCGCCGAGCCCGCCGCGTGCAGGCACTGCGTGCCGATGGGAACACTCCACGCGAAGTCGTGGCGAGCGGGTTCATTCTGGTAATCGTTGCCGCGCTCGTCGCCGCCCCAGTACATGTAAACCTCGCGCGGCTGCACGCCGCGGAACAACTGCGCGCCGTATTCGCGGTAGCTAGGCGCCAGCACGTCCTCCGGCTTCATCGCGCTGCCGATGCCCACATGCGAAGCCTCGTGGCCGAGACACGAAGCATACGTGCCGAGCTTGCCGGTGCGCTGCAATGCGATGGATTTCGTGTCGAACACGCGCGTGGACACCATCAGCTTGTACAGCTTGACCATGGTGTCCATGTCTTTCGCGAAGGCGGGCAGATCCTTCCGCACCAGCTTGCCGTCGGCGTCCATGTACTGCAGGTATTCGATCTCGAAACTGGCGGCGATGGGCATCGCGAAGCTCCGCAAGGCGGCAGAAAGGCTGGAAAGTTTAGCAGGAGCGCGGCGCGCCGACGCAGGTGAGAGTTCCCGTCATTCCGGGGCTGGCGCGGATGAAATCCGCGGCAGAACCCGGAATCTGCTCTTGTAGGAGCGCGCTTTGCGCGCGATTAAAAACGCCATCCATAGTCAAGAGCTCCGTGGTTCCGCCTGCGGCCGGCCCCGGGATGACGAACATCACTACTCGCCACGCGCTCGCTTTGGCTTTACCCTGCGCCATTCATCCTGTTTCCCGCCGCCATGCCCGACGACAAATCCACCAACCGGCGCGAATTCGAAGCCGGCCTGGAGCTCGATCTCCAGGACCGGCTGACCTATGGCGGCTACCTGCAACTGGACCGACTGCTTTCGGCACAACAGCCGCTGTCGAACCCGCCGCACCATGACGAGATGCTGTTCATCGTGCAACACCAGGTCGCCGAGCTGTGGATGAAGCTGCTGGTGCACGAACTGCGCGGCGCGATCGAGGCGCTGCGGCGCGACGACGTGGACACCTGCCTGAAGATACTGGCGCGCGTGAAACAGGTGCAGCGGCAGTTGTTCGAGCAGTGGGCGGTGCTGGAGACGCTGACGCCTTCGGAGTACCTGGAATTCCGCCACGTGCTGGGCCCGGCATCGGGCTTCCAGTCGCTGCAATACCGCACTGTCGAATTCCTGCTCGGCAACAAGAATGCCGGCATGCTCGCCGTGTTCAAGCACGATCCGGCGGCGCAGGCGCAACTGGATGGAGTGCTGCGCGCACCGTCGTTGTACGAGGAGTTTCTGGCCTTCCTCGCGCGACGCGGCCATGACGTGCCGCCCGAACTGCTGCAACGCGACTGGTCGCAACCGCACGCGCGCGACGAGCGGCTGATCCCGGTGTTCAAGCGCATTTACGAGGACACTGCGCGGTTCTGGCCGGAATATCACCTCGCCGAACAACTGGTGGATGTCGAGGAGAGCTTCCAGCTCTGGCGATTCCGCCACATGAAGACGGTGGAGCGCATCATCGGCTACCGTCGCGGCACCGGCGGTTCTTCGGGCGTGGCGTTTTTGAAGAAGGCGCTTGACCTCGCGTTCTTTCCCGAATTGCTGGAAGTGCGGACGGTGCTGGGTAGCTAGTGTTCGTCGCTTGGAGTTGCGAAAAATCCGTTCGCGTTGAGCGTAGCGAGCAAAGCGAGCGGGGTCGAAACGTTTAGTGTCCTTCGACTTCGGCTCGTCTTTCAAAGACGAGCCTACGCTCAGGACGAACGGCAAACGATAAGGGGACCCATGAACACCATCGCAACCGACACCAACGCACCGGCGCCGATCCCCGGATACCCGCAACTCTTCGGCCACCCGCGTCCGCTGTGGATGCTGTTCATGACCGAATTCTGGGAACGCTTCGCGTTCTACAGCGTGAGCTGGGCGCTGGCGCTGTACATCGTGCAGCAGTTTTATCACGGCGATCCGTCGGGCCAGGCCTGGGCCAGCGGCATCTTCGGTACCTACACCGCGCTGATCTACGGCGCGTCGATCTTCGGCGGCTTCGTCGCCGACAAGCTGATCGGTTATCAGCGCACGATCCTGCTGGGCGCGGTGGTGATGGCGGCGGGTTTGTTCGTGATGATGCTGCCTTCGCGCGTCACGCTGCTGCTGGGGCTGGCGCTGGTGATCGCCGGTGATGGCCTGTTCAAGCCGAACATTTCGACGATGGTCGGACAATTGTATGGTCGCGACGATCCACGTCGCGATCGCGGCTTCACGCTGTTCTACATGGGCATCAATGCGGGCGCATTCGTCGCGCCGCTGCTGACCGGATGGCTCGCGGCGCACTTCACCTCCACGCCGATGCAGCAGAATTTCCGGCTGGTGTTCCTCGCTGCCGGCATCGGCATGGTGCTCAGCCTTCTGTGGTTCTGGTTCGGCCGGCGTCGACTGAAGAACGTAGGACGGCCCGCAGCCGGTGCGGAAGGATTGTCGCGCGTGGCGTGGGTGATACTCGGCGTGATTGTTGCCGTGCCATTGATCTATCTGTTGCTGTCGAGGGTCGGCGCGGGCGGCCTGCAGTGGCTGCTCGGGATTCTCTTCATCGTCGTCGCGGCGATGCTGCTGGTGGAAGCCGCGCGCTCGGGATCCGTGCAGACGCATCGCGTGATTGCGATGCTGATCATCTTCGCCTTCAACATCC
>DASXWZ010000247.1:0-10650 GCA_036503375.1 Rhodanobacteraceae bacterium
TGGATCCGGTGCAACTGGCGAACGGCGGCTGGGCCGCGCTCAACTACAGCTCGCCCTTCGCACAGCTCGCGCTGGCGTTGAATCTCAACTGGCTGGCGCTGCTGCTGTACTCGGATGCCTTCATCAGCCCGAGCGGCACCGGCGCGACGTACACCGCGACCACCGCGCGGATGATCTACGGCATGGAGCGCAACGGCACGCTGCCGGCGGTGTTCGGCAAGGTGCATCCGCGCTGGGGCATTCCGCGTCCGGCGATGTGGCTCAACCTGGTCGTCGCCTATCTCTTCATGTTCTTCTTCCGCGGCTGGGCTGCGCTGGCGGAAGTGATTTCGGTCGCGACGATCATTTCCTATCTCACCGGCCCGGTCAGCGTGGCGGTACTGCGGCGCACCGCTCCGGAATTGCGGCGGCCATTGCGGATTCCGGGGCTGCCGCTGGTGGCCGGGTGCGCGTTCGTGTTCTCGACCGAGCTGCTCTACTGGGCGCGCTGGCCTCGCACCGGCGAAATCATTTTGTTGATGGTGGTCGCGCTGCCGATCTGGTTGTACTACACGGTCAAGCGCGGCCGCCTGCATTTCGGACAGCAGGTGCGCGGCGCAGCCTGGCTGATCGCGTACCTTCCGGTGATCGCCGCGTTGTCATGGGCCGGCAGCGACAAGTTCCACGGACACAACTACATCCCTTACGGCTGGGACCTGCTGATCGTCGCAATCGTGGCGCTGGGTTTCTTCGCCTGGGGTCTCGCCTGCGGCTGGCGCACGCCGGACGTCGAACGCGCGGTCAACGATCCGGCGGCTATGTTGAAGGATTGAAACTCACACCGCGAATGCGAGCGGCGCCGTCACCCGCTCGCGCAATGCCAGCACGTCCGCCAGCAATGCCTGAGCGGTGACTTCCGGCCCCGCACCGGCGCCCTGGATCACCAGCGGTTGCGCGCGGTAGCGCGCGGTGGTCAACGCGAATGAATTGTCGCAGCCGCGCAGGCGTGCTGCCGGATGTGATGCATCCACTTCGCACAAGCCCACGCTTGCGTTGCCGCGGGCATCCAGCCGCGCGAGATGACGAAGCACCTTGCCCTTGGCGCGCGCCGACGCGAGCCGTGCCGCGAGCGATGCGTCCAGCAGGTGGGCGCGCGCGCGAAACGTATCAGCATCGACTTCGCGCAATGAGGGCGGCACCAGGTTTTCGATTTCCACTTCGTGTTCGTCCAGCGGAAAACCCGCGGCACGCGCGAGGATCAGCAGTTTGCGCGCGACATCGCTGCCTGCAAGATCCGCGCGTGGATCAGGTTCTGTGTATCCCCAAGCACGTGCTTCGGCCAGCAGCGAATGAAACGGCCGTGCACCGTCGTAGTGGTTGAACAGCCATGACAGGGAGCCGGAGAACACGCCTTCCAGCGCGATCAAACGATCGCCCGCGCCACGCAAGCGGCGCAGCGTCGACAGCACCGGCAAGCCCGCGCCAACGGTAGCCGAATCGCCGTACACGCAAGTGCCAACGCGAACGGCGTCTTCCACCTCGCGCCAGCGATCGAGCGCACCGCCGATGGCGGCCTTGTTGGCGGTGATCACGTCGTAACCGGCGCCCAGCCATCCGGCATGCTTCGCCGCTATCCCGGACGAAGCCGTCGCATCGATGATCGCGCGACGACTGCAACCCGATTCATCCAGCGCGGTCAGCAGCGCCGCGTCGTCGCGCGCTCGACCATTCGTGTCCAGATGCGTGCGCGCGGCGACACTGCCCAAGCCGCCCGAGGACGCGCACTGCTTGCCGGAATTGGCTACGCCGATCAACGCAACGCCCGCGCGGCTGGCCGATCCCCACTGTTGTTGCAGCGCTTTGCCCACCGCTCCCGTGCCCAGCAGCACGACGCCGATACGCGACGTCGAAATTCTTGTCGGAGCATTCATGGCGCGACCTCTTGGCCCTCGCGTTCGCACGCCGCGGCCGCGCGTTCCAGCGCCGCGCCGATGTCCGCACACAAGTCATCCGCATCTTCGATGCCGACCGACAGCCGCAGCAGCGTATCCGAGATACCGGCGATCGCTCGCGCTTCCGCGCTCATCGAAGCGTGCGTCATGGTGGCCGGATGCGCGATCAGGCTTTCCACCCCGCCCAGCGATTCGGCCAGCGTGACGTACTTCAGGCCGTCCACAAACGCGCGTACCGCCGCTTCGTCGCCGTGCAGTTCAAAAGAGAGCATCCCGCCGAAGCCGGATTGCTGTCTCGCGGCAAGCGCGTGACCCGGATGCTCCTCCGAGCCAGGCCAGTACACGCGCGCGGCGGCGGGGTGCGCCTGCAGCAACGCGGCGATCGCTTCGGTGTTTTCCTGATGCACACGCAGCCGCGCGGAGAGGGTGCGCAGGCCGCGCAAAGTGAGCCAACTGTCGAAGGGCGCTCCCGTCAGTCCCAGGCAATTGCCCCACCACTTCAACTCCTCCGCGATCGCCGAATTCTTCGCGATCACCGCGCCGCCGACCACATCGCTGTGGCCGTTGATGTACTTGGTGGTGGAATGCACGACAACGTCGGCGCCCAGCTTCAACGGTTGCTGCAGGGCTGGTGACAGGAAGGTATTGTCGACCACGCACAAGGCGCCCGAAGCGTGCGCCGCCTGCGCGACGTGGCGGATATCGGTGATGCGCAGCAGCGGATTGGAGGGCGTTTCCACCCAGACCAGCGCGGGTTTCGCATCGAGCGCCGCGCCCAGCGCCAACGGATCGGTGAGATCGACGAAGCGCACCGTGTAGCGATTTTTCCTCGCCCACGCATCCAGCAGCCGCCAAGTGCCGCCGTAGCAATCGTGCGCGGCCACGATGGTCGAGCCCGCGGGAACCAGTTCCAGCACCAGCGCGACCGCGGACATGCCGCTGGAAGTCACCACGGCACCGACGCCCTCTTCCAGTTCGCACAAGGCTTCGGCCAGCAGATCGCGCGTGGGATTGCCGCTGCGCGTGTAGTCGTAAGCGCGCTTGTTGTCGAAACCGGCGAAGGCGAAGTTGCTGGAAAGATGAAGCGGCGGCGTCACCGCGCCATGCGAGGGATCGCGGTCGATGCCGGCGCGTACTGCGCGCGTGCGGCGGGCGGGCTGTTGCGAAGGGAAGCGGAACGACTGGCTCACGGCGATTCTCCGTCTCTTGAATCTGCGGCCGAGGCGGAGTCTCGGCGCGGCGCCAGGGGCTTGCAGCCGCGCTTCGACCCATCTCCCGGTGATTCCTCATCGGAATCTCCGCAGGACTTGGCACCTTGCGAAAGTTCTTCGCGGGTTGCCCCGGCATCAAAGGGCCTGTCCCTCCGCCGGTCGTGATGGGTGGTTTCAGGAAACTCTAGTGACAGCGGCTTGTCTTGTCAATAGACGTTTAGACGTCTATGTGTTTATTTGTGCAGTCGCGATCACTGATCGCCGGGATACCACTCTGTGTCTTGTGGGCTCGGCGGCGAAGAACCCCGGAAGCGGCCGCACTCTTCAAGAACAACCGGCCCCTTCGGATCGTTATACTCAAGAGCGCCACGATATCGGGAGTAGATTCATGTCCACATCACGCATCGCGCTTGCCGTTTGTCTCGCACTGGCGCTCGCTCCCGCATCGCAGGCCATCGCGGAAACCAGCGCTCAAACTATGCCTGAGACCCTGGACATGCTGCGTCACGCCATCGCCGCGCAGACGGAAGAGGGCAAAAACCAGGTTCCGGGGTTCGCGCGTTATCTGGCCGGCAAGCTGGAATCGGCGGGGTTCGCCGAATCCGACATCGAGATCATTCCGGTCGAGCACACGGCCGCGCTGGTCGTGCACTACCACGGCAGCGACAAGAGCCTGAAGCCGATCCTGCTTTCGGCGCACATGGACGTGGTCGCGGCCAACCCTGCCGATTGGCAGCGCGACCCGTTCAGGCTGATATCCGAGAACGGTTATCTCTACGGCCGCGGCGTGGCCGACATGAAGACGAATGTCATTGCGCTGATCGAAACCATGATGCGTTTCAAGCGCGAAGGTTTCGTGCCGAAGCGCGGGATGATCCTGGTGTTCTCGGGCGACGAGGAAACCGATATGGCTTCCACGCGCGAACTGGCGAAGCGCTATCACGATGCCGAATTCCTGCTCAATGCGGACGCGGGCGGCGGCACCTACAACGCGGAGCTCAAACCCGTCGTGTACGAGATCCAGGCCGCCGAGAAGACCTATGCGGACTTCACGCTGACCGTCACTTCACCGGGCGGCCATTCCAGCGAACCGGAACCCTCGAAGAATGCGATCTATCGTCTCGCGAAGGCGCTCGACCGTGTCGCCGCGTACGAATTTCCGGTGCGACACAGCGAGATCACGCTGGCTTCGTTGAAGGCGACCGGCGAGCACACCAAGGGCACGCTCGCGCAGGCGATGCGCAAGTTCGCGGCGAATCCGGACGATGCGAAGGCCGCCGCGGTAATCTCGGCCGATCCTGCATACGTCGGGCAGATCCGCACGACCTGCGTTGCCACGATGCTGGAAGGCGGCCACGCGCTCAACGCATTGCCGCAACGCGCTACCGCCAACATCAATTGCCGGATCTTTCCCGGCGTGCATATCGCGACCGTGCAAACCACGCTCGCCAAGATAATCGCGGATTCTTCGGTGAAGATCGAGGCAAAGCCGCCCCCACCTGTAGAAAGCCCGGCTTCGCCCTTGCGGCCAGACATCATGAAAGCGGTCACCGCGACCATCCACGAGCGCTTTCCGGGCGTGGACGTGGTGCCGGGGATGTCCGCCGGTGCGTCCGACAGTATGTACTTCCGCAACGCCGGCGTGCCGTCTTATGGCGTCGATCCCACCTTCTCCAAACCCAACGACACCTTTGCACATGGTCTCAACGAAAAGCTGCTGGCTTCCGAAGTGCCGGCGGCGCTGGACTTCTGGCACAGTCTGCTGACCAAACTGACGAAGTGATCCCGCTACAATCACGGGTTTGCCCATCCGCGCCAACCCATGTCGCAATACACCTCGGAAACCGCGCGCCGGCGCACGTTCGCGATCATTTCGCACCCGGACGCAGGCAAGACCACGCTGACGGAAAAGTTGCTGCTGTTCGGCGGCGCGATCCAGATGGCGGGCTCGGTGAAGTCGCGCAAGGCCGCGCGCCACGCGACGTCCGACTGGATGACGCTGGAGAAGGAACGCGGCATTTCGGTCACCAGCTCGGTGATGCAGTTCCCCTATGAGGGCCGCATCGTCAACCTGCTCGACACGCCCGGCCACGCGGATTTTTCCGAAGACACCTACCGCGTGCTGACCGCCGTGGATTCGGCGCTGATGGTGATCGATTGCGCCAAGGGCGTGGAAGAACGCACCATCAAATTGATGGATGTGTGCCGCCTGCGCGACACGCCCATCATGACTTTCATCAACAAGCTCGACCGCGAAGGCCGCTCGCCGATCGACTTGCTGGACGAAGTCGAAGGCGTCCTGAAGATCCAGTGCGCGCCGGTGACCTGGCCGATCGGCATGGGCTCGCGCTTGAAAGGCGTGTACCACCTGCTGGGCGATGAGGTGCATCTGTACGAGCCGGGTCGCAATTTCACGCGCCAGGATTCGACGATCTTCGAAAGCCTGGACGATCCCGGACTCGCCACGAGCATCGGAGCGGACGTGCTCGCCGAATTGCGCGAGGAACTGGAACTGGTGCAGGGCGCCTCGCATCCGTTCGATGTCGAAAAATATCTCGCCGGCGAACAGACTCCGGTGTTCTTCGGTTCCGCCGTCAACAATTTCGGCGTGCAGCCACTGCTGGATTTTTTCGTCGAGCACGCGCCGCCACCGAAAGCGCGCGCCACCACGACGCGCACGGTTTCGCCCGACGAGGACAAGCTCACGGGCTTCGTATTCAAGATCCAGGCAAACATGGATCCGCAACACCGCGACCGTGTCGCTTTCCTGCGCATCTGTTCCGGCAGTTACCGATCGGGCATGAAGGCACTGCAGGTGCGCGGCAACAGGGAGGTGAAGCTCGCGAATGCGTTGACTTTCATGGCCTCGGATCGCGAGATCGTGGATGTCGCCTGGCCGGGCGACGTGATCGGACTGCACAACCACGGCACGATCTCGATCGGCGATACATTCAGCGAAGGCGAGGCGCTGTCGTTCACCGGCATCCCCAACTTCGCCCCGGAGCTGTTCCGCCGTGCGCGGTTGCGCGATCCGCTGAAGATGAAGGCGCTGCAGAAAGGACTCGAACAGTTGTCGGAAGAAGGCGCGACGCAGTTCTTCCGCCCGTTGATGAGCAACGACCTCATCCTGGGCGCAGTCGGCGTGCTGCAGTTCGACGTGGTGGCGTATCGCCTGAAGGACGAATACGGCGTGGATGCGGCGTTCGAGCCGGTGAACATCGTCACCGCGCGCTGGGTCCGTTGCGGCGATGCGAAGAAGCTTGAAGAGTTTCGTGAAAAGAACGCGCCGAACCTGGCGCTGGACGCAGCAGGCGAGCTGGTCTACCTCGCACCCACGCGTGTCAATCTGCAATTGGCGCAAGAGCGCGCGCCTGCCGTTACGTTCGCCGCCACGCGCGAGCATGCCAGTGCGGTTCTCATCCCCCTTCAAGGGGGAGGCCGGGAGGGGGATGGTGTTGGGTCCCGTTGAGTGTTCGCTGACGGCCAAATCCTTTAGGAGCAAACCATCCCCACCCAACCCTCCCTTGAAGGGGAGGGCTTGCCCACGCGTTACACTCGTTTTTCACTCGCAGTCGGGAGACGATGCATGAAGGTCAAAGCCGCGGTGGCGCATGGAGCCGGTGCGCCGCTTTCGATCGAGACGGTCGATCTGGAAGGCCCGCGCGCGGGCGAGGTGCTGGTCGAGCTGAAAGCCACCGGCATCTGCCACACCGATGCATTCACGCTTTCCGGCGACGATCCGGAAGCGCGCTTTCCCGCGATCCTGGGGCACGAGGGCGCGGGCGTGGTGGTCGAGGTCGGACCCGGCGTGAAATCCTTGCGCAAAGGCGATCACGTCATTCCGCTCTACATTCCGGAATGTCGCGAATGCGAATACTGCCTCAGCCGCAAGACCAATCTCTGCGCCGCGATCCGCGCCACGCAAGGCCGTGGCGTGATGCCCGACGGCAGCAGCCGGTTTTCTTCCGGCGGTGAGATGGTCCACCACTACATGGGCACTTCGACCTTCGCGCAATACACGGTGCTGCCCGAAATCGCGGTGGCGAAGATCCGCGAGGACGCGCCGTTCGAAACCGTCTGCTACATCGGCTGCGGCGTCACGACCGGCGTCGGCGCGGTGATCAACACCGCGAAGGTCGAACCGGGAGCAAAGGTGATCGTGTTCGGCCTCGGCGGCATCGGCCTGAATGTCGTGCAGGGCGCGCGCCTCGCCGGCGCCGCGATGATCATCGGCGTGGACCTGAATCCGGGCCGCAAGGCAATGGCGGAACGCTTCGGCATGACGCATTTCGTCAACCCGAAAGAAGTCGAAGGCGACCTGGTGCCGTATCTCGTTTCGCTGACGAAAGGCGGCGCGGACTATTCGTTCGAGTGCATCGGCAACGTCAAGACCATGCGACAGGCTCTCGAATGCTGCCATCGCGGCTGGGGGGTTTCGTGCATCATCGGCGTAGCCGGCGCCGGTCAGGAAATTTCCACCCGGCCCTTCCAGCTCGTCACGGGTCGCCGCTGGATCGGCACCGCCTTCGGCGGAGCGCGCGGGCGCACCGACGTGCCGCGGATCGTCGACTGGTACATGGACGGCCGCATCCAGATCGATCCCATGATCACCCACAAGTTGCAACTCGAGGAGATCAACCGGGGATTCGAGTTGATGCACCGCGGCGAATCGATCCGCAGCGTGGTGGTTTACTAGGCCACCGAACGAAGCGACGCTGCGGTGGTGCGCTCGCGTTGCACCGCCGCGCGCAACTCAGCCGGCTCGAAATCGTCCACGTTGATGAATTCCGCGGTGGCCCGTCGCAGGCGTTCCAGTTGCCCGCGTTCGGCGGCGCTGATCGCACCGATGGTTTCCGCCTGGCGCAACTGTTCGAAATAGTCGTGCGTCCGGATCGTTCCGCCCTTCAGCGCCTTGAGGAATTTGCGTTCGACCGGCTCGGCCGCGACCACCTCCGGCAACAATGCGCACATGCGGCCGACCGGATTGTTGGCTGCGGGGGTCAGGTAGATGCCGCGCAGCAGCGCATCGCGCGCGGCGTTGGGTGAGGTGATCAGCGCGGCAACGCGCCGACCCAGGCGGTCCGAAGGCGGCACTTCGCGCCGGCCGAACGGGAAGACCAGGAAACGCAGCAGCCACGCCACCGGCCGCACCGGAAAATTGCGGATCACGCCATCGATCGCCATCTGGATGTTCCAGATGGATTGGTGGAACGCCCAGGCCAGCAGCGGTCGTTCGACTTCCGGACGGCCTTCGTCTTCATAGCGCTTCAACATCGCGCTGGCGATGTAGAGATACGACAGCACGTCGCCGAGGCGCGCCGACAGCTTTTCCTTGAATTTCAGCCGGCCGCCGAGCACACCCATCGCGGTGTCGGCGACCAGCGCGAGCGCCGCCGCATAGCGATCCAGTTTGCGGTAGTAGCGGCGCGTATACGCATCGCCCGGCACGACGCCGATTTTGCCGAACGCGAGCCCCAGCACGAAGCTGCGCGTCGCGTTGGAGATTCCGAAACCGAGGTGCCCGAACAGCGCGCGATCGAATTCGCGCAGGCCCTGTTCGGGATCGGGATTGCGCGCCGCATGCATCTCCTTCAGCACCCACGGATGGCAGCGGATCGCACCCTGCCCGAAGATCATCAGGCTGCGCGTCATGATGTTGGCGCCTTCGACCGTGATCGTGATCGGCGCGCCTTCCCAGTTGCGGCCCATGTAGTTGTTGGGCCCGAGTTGCACGGCCTTGCCGCCGTGCACGTCCATCGCATCCCTGGCGACTTCACGCCCGAGCTCCGTGGCATGGTACTTGGCGATCGCCGAGGGCACCGCGGGCTTTTCGCCGCGGTCCACCGCGGCAGCCGAGGCGCGCGACAGCGCAGCGATCGCATAGGCGTGTCCACCGATGCGCGCCAGCGCATCTTCCACGCCTTCGAAGCGCGCGATCGCCAGGCCGAACTGCTTGCGGATGCGCGCATACGCGCCGGTGGCCGCCACGGCCATGCGCACGAAACCGGTGGAGTTCGAAGGCAGCGAAATGCCGCGGCCGACCGACAGGCATTCCACCAGCATCTTCCATCCCTGTCCCGCCATGTGCGGCCCGCCGATCAGCGTGCTCATCGGCACGAACACGTCCTTGCCGGACAGCGGCCCGTTCTGGAACGGAATATTCAGCGGAAAATGGCGGCGGCCGATCTGCAATCCGGGCGTGTCGCGCGGAATCAGCGCCAGCGTGATGCCGAGATCGTCGATATCGCCCAGCAGATGTTCGGGGTCGTACAAGCGGAATGCCAGGCCGATGATCGTGGCGACCGGTGCGAGCGTGATGTAGCGCTTGTCGAAGGTGAGCTTCAGCCCCAGCATTTCGACTCCGTCGACCGCCTGTTTGCAGACGATGCCGAAATCGGGGATCGAGGTGGCGTCCGAACCCGCGTACGGCCCGGTCAGCGCGAAGCATGGAATCTCGCGTCCGTCGGCCAGACGCGACAGGTAGAAATCCTTCTGTTCCTCGCTGCCGTAGCGCAGCAGCAGCTCCGCCGGCCCCAGTGAATTCGGCACCGATACGGTCGATGCCAGCGTGCTCGAAATGCTGGAGAGCTTCTGTAACACCGCCGAATGCGCGAGCGCGGAGAACTCCAGTCCGCCGTAGCGCCTTGGGATGATCATGCCGAAGAATTTTTCGCGCTTGACGAACTCCCACATTTCGGGCGGCAAGTCGGCCAGTTCGTGCGTGATCTGCCAGTCGTCGACCATGCGACACAATTGTTCACAAGGTCCATCGAGAAACGCCTGCTCGGCCGCACTGAGCTGGGGTTTGGGTTGCGAAAGCAGTTGCGACCAATCCGGTTTGCCGGCGAACAATTCGCCTTCGAAACCGACGGTGCCGGCATCCAGCGCCACCTGCTCGGTCTCCGACAGATTCGGCGACACGCGACGGAATATCTGCAACAGCGGCTTTGAGAATGCAGCGCGGCGCAACGGCGGCAGGTTCAGTGGCAATGCGAACAACACCACGTAGAGGCTGAATACGGTCCACGCCGCGACCGGCGCGCCCAATCCGTAACCGACGACGAGGATGACCAGCGCAGTAGAGAGCGTCCACGTCCACAGGCGGCTGCGGAAATAGGCGCAGGCGCCAGTAACGATCAAAGCGGCGATCAGGATCAGGATCACGTGCATGGGGCTGGTCTCGTGGCGCCGCCTTGCGGCAGCGAGCGGATGAAATCCTGGATTGCGCCGGTGAAGGTATCGTTGGCGTCACCGGCGAGCATGTGCGTGGCTTCTGGAATTTCCACGTGCCGCGCGTGTGGCAGCAATTGCATGAACTCCGCGATCGTGTCGCGGGAAACCACATCCGAACGCCCGCCCGACAACAGCAACACTGGCACTTGGATCCTGCGCGCCGCGGCCAGCAGGCGCGGCTGGTGGCGCTCGCCTTCGTGAGCGATGGTGTCAAGCAGCGCGGGGTCCCAGTGCCAGCGCAAGCGCCCGTCGGCGCCGCGGCGCAGCAGCGGTTC
>DASXWZ010000248.1:0-8263 GCA_036503375.1 Rhodanobacteraceae bacterium
TGCCTTCGACGCGACCTATGAAACATTCCAGCGGCTGGTGAGAGAAATCGTTCGCGCGCAAACCGCCGCGGTCCTGACGCAATGCCGTCGCGTGCGCGGCCACGCCGCGGCCCAGCGCGGACGTCGCGCTGTATGCAGTGACGGCGAGTGGCTGGATGTGTGCAGGCAAACGCAAGGACTCCGCGATGGGTGGCCGAGCAGTATACGGAAGTGTCGCGTCGAATCAGTCGGCGACACTTGAGTGCGGGGCGTCCTGCTGCCAAGCTTGCGCGGTTGCACGTTGCAGGAATGGACGAACCGATCGTCGTGGCCGATTGCCAGCCCCTCCTGAGTGGAGGTGTTGGAACGCCCGGTCGGCGGGCGTCCGGGGGGTTGTGGAAGCACGACAGCGGTGTACGAAGCCGCTTCCGTGCGATTTTTCAAAAACTCGATGAAGGGGACAAGGAACATGAAACGCATCCATCTGGTCCTGCTGTTGCCGTTGTTGCTGCTCACCATGGCGTTCCGCCAGGTTCCTCTGAACGATCCGCCGCCGATTCAGGTGCCGGCCGGCGTGGAGTTCGCCCAGGTGCAGAACGCCGTGATGGAAGCGCTCACCGGCCGCGGCTGGGCGATAGCCAACCACAAACCCGGCGAGATCGACGCGACCTATGCGCGCCGGGACTTCAGCGTCACCATCGCGGTGCATTACGATGCCCACCAGGTGCAGATCAATTACCTCGACAGCAGCAACCTGAAATACGAAGTGAAGGACGGCCAGCGCTACATCCACACCAACTATCCGAGCTGGATCCAGAACCTCGTCACCGACATCAATAACCGCTTCGCGATGATGCATTGATTCCGCAGCAATGAAAGCGCAGCCGCCTGCGGAATGGGCGGCTGCGATGTTGCCCATGCCTGAGCACATTTCCGAAGTAGACGAATACCTGTGCGGTCTGCAGGATCGCCTGTGCGCCGCGTTCGAATCGCTCGACGGCAAATCGCGATTCATGGAGGACCCTTGGAAACGTGCGAATGGCGGCGGCGGACGTACGCGCGTGCTGAAAAACGGCGCGGTATTCGAGCAGGCCGGCGTCGGTTATTCCAATGTGTCCGGTGACACGCTGCCGCCTTCGGCCAGCGCGCAGCGGCCGGAATTGGCAGGGCGCTCGTGGAACGCGATCGGCGTGTCGGTGGTAGTGCATCCGCGCAATCCGCACGTGCCGACCTCGCACATGAACGTGCGCTTTTTCGAGGCGCGCAAACCGGACGCGGAGCCGGTGTGGTGGTTCGGCGGCGGGTTTGATCTCACGCCGTTCTATCCGTTCGACGAGGACTGCGTGCACTGGCACACGTTCGCGCGCAATTTGTGCGCGCCATTCGGCGACGAGGTCTATCCGAAATACAAAAAGTGGTGCGACGAGTATTTCTTCATCCGTCACCGCAACGAGGCGCGCGGCATCGGCGGCCTCTTCTTCGACGATCTGAACGCGTGGGATTTCGAAACCTGTTTCGCGTTCATCCGCGCGGTAGGCGACGGATTCCTGGACGCGTACCTGCCGATCGTCGAGCGCCGCAAGGACACGCAATTCGGCGAACGCGAGCGCGAATTCCAGTTGTACCGCCGCGGTCGCTACGTGGAATTCAATCTCGTGTACGACCGCGGCACGCTGTTCGGCCTGCAATCCGGCGGCCGCGCCGAATCCATCCTGATGTCCCTGCCGCCGCGTGTGCGCTACGAATACGGCTATATGCCGGAGGCGGGGAGTGCGGAGGCGAGGTTGAGGAAGTATTTAATTTCACGTGATTGGGTTTAGGTTCGCAATGAGAACTGGGATTTCGTTGTCTTAGATAAAGCAAGTAGCCCGGATGAAGGCGCGTAGCGCCGCAATCCGGGAATGAGGCGCGCGGATGCCTCCCGGATTCCGCCCTTCGCTGCATCCGGGCTACGTCAATCCCACCGATTCGCATTCTCCGCAAACCCCGCCCGTTGCACGCGCACGACGCAGAAGCGCTGGCCGCTCGGCGCACGCATCACCACCCAGCGTTCGAAACGCTTGTCGATCATCGCGCCGAGTTTTTCCAGCCGCGCGACTTCGGCTTCGATATCGTCGGTTTCAATGTCCATGTGCACGCGGCTCTGGTGCTCGACGCGCTGCAATTGCACCATCGGCTCGTCCGGCAACGTTGCAAGTTGCCGGTAGTTGCCGCGGCTGCCGGGATGAGCCATGTCCACCGGCCGGCCGAGTGCGGCGGCCCAGAAGCGCGCGGCTTCGTCAATGTCATCGACGTTGCAGTCGATCTGCATGGAGCACAGGCGGGAATGATGCACCTCAGTGGCCCATCATCTTCTCGCGTTTCGCACGAAATTCGCTGTCCGCATTCCATTTCGGCCACTGGTCGCTGTTGGCGAGTTCATTGCCGACCTCGTACAACGCCTGCGCGTCTTCGGCAACGCCGGAGAAGTCCCACTTCGGATCGAAATTGTCCTGCGGGGTGTGGTACCGATTTGACGTGTAGTCGGCCAGCGCGGCGCGACCGGCGCTGACGCCGCCGTCGACCTTGTCGTCGCCGGTCTGCGTCATCAGCGCGGGCACGCCGGCCTTGGCGAAACTGAAGTGATCGGAACGGAAGTAGAAGCCGTTCTCCGGCGTGGCATCGGGACTGGCGGAGCGGCCCTGTTTTCTCAAATCCGCTTTCAACATGTCTTCCAGTTGCGATTGTCCGCTGCCGATGATCTGCAGGTTCTTCGTCGGTCCGATCACGTCCATCGCATCCATGTTGATGTCGGCGACGGTCTTGTCCAGCGGGAACACCGGATGCATCGTGTAGTACAGCGAACCGAGCAGGCCTGATTCCTCCAGCGTGTCGGCGATGAACAGCACGCTGCGCTCGGGTTTCTGTTTCGCGAATGCGCCGGCGATTTCCAGCAACGCCGAAATGCCGGTGCCGTTGTCGATGGCGCCGTTGAAGATCTGGTCGCCTTGCAGTTTCGGATCGCGGCCGAAGTGATCCCAGTGCGCCGAATACACGATCACTTCATCCGGTTTCTTGCTGCCCTTGATCAGCCCCAGCACGTTGTTGGCGCTGCCGTGTTCGATCTTGCTGTCGAACGCGACCGATGCCTTGGCGTTCAACGCGACCGGCTTGAAGCCGCGATGATCGGCTGCGGCTTTCAGCTTGTCGAAATCCTGCCCTGCTTCAGCGAACAGCCGGCGTGCAGATTCGCTAGTAAGCCAACCGACCACCGGTGTGCGCGGCGCGGGATCTTCGCTTGCGGGCAGGCTCAATTGCGGCCCGGTCCATGAGTTTTTCACCACCGTCCACGGATAACCCGCGGCATCGGTGTCGTGCACGATCAGGCACGCCGCGGCGCCGGCGCGCGCGCATTGCTCGTATTTGTATGTCCAGCGGCCGTAATAGGTCATGGCGCGGCCCTTGAACAGGTTCGGATCGTGATCGCCGAAACCGGGATCGTTGACCAGTACGATCACCGTCTTGCCTTTCACGTCCTGGCCGGAGTAATCGTTCCACTGGTATTCCGGCGCGTCCACGCCGTAACCGAGATACACGATGGGCGAATCCTTGATTGCGACGTGCGGCTTGTCCTGCGGGTCGTACACGACCATGTCCTTGCCGTAGGCGAACGATTGCTTTCCGCCGCCTTCGCTCACGTTGAGCTTCAGCGTGTTCTTGTCCTGCACCGTGGCCGAGACCGTCGGCACGCTCTGGAACCAGGAGCCGTCGTTGCCCGGTTGCAGGCCGAGTTTCTTGAATTGCTCGACGATGTACGCGGTGGCGCGCTTTTCGCCTTCCGTTCCGGGTTTGCGGCCCAGCATGTAATCGCCGGAAATCGCCTTGTCGTAATCACGGAAACCCTGCGCGGTGATGGCGGGCGTGAATTGCGCCGGTGCGGCAGCTTGCGCGCAAGCGGCGAAACAACCGGCGACGATGAAAGCGGACAGAAGGACGCGGCGCATGAGGCTCTCCTTGGCGTTGGCGCAAACACCCAGTGTAGAACTTGAATCCGCATGAAGCATGTTGCGTTGCAAACGCGGTCGGTCATCCACGAGGCGTGGCGCGATGAGTTGGTGGTGCACTGAGTGGATCGTCAGGCCAGAAGTGCCGCGGATACCGGCCTTTCAATTCCTTCTTCACCTCCGGATAGGTGCGCTCCCAGAAGCTGCGCAAATCCTGCGTGATCTGGATCGGCCGGCCGGCCGGCGAGAGCAGATGCAACGTGACCGGCACGCGGCCGCCGCCGATACGCGGCGTGTCGGCCAGCCCGAACAGTTCCTGCAACTTCACCGCAAGTACCGGACCCTGGTTGGTGTATTCGATCCGGCGCGTCATGCCGCTAGGCACCCTGGTCGCGTCCGGCGCGTGCTCGTCCAGCAATTTGCGTTGCGGCCAGCCGAGCAGCGCCGCGAATGCTTCCGACAAATCTGCAGCCGACAGCGCATCGAGTTTGCGCTTGCCGCGCAACGCGGGTGCGAGCCACCGTTCCAGTGAATCCAGCAGTGCCGCATCGGAGACGTCGGGCAAGTTCGCTTCCGGCGAGATCGTCCGCAGCCACCCGATGCGTGCGCGCAGGCGTTGCGCGGATTCCGGCCACGTCAACACCTGCAAGCCGCGCGTGCGGACGTGCGACAACAACGCGGGCAACGCATCCTCCGGAGACACCGGAACGGCGCGGCGCGACAGCACGATCGCATCGAAACGTTCTTCCTCGAACGCTTCCGCCATCCCTTTCTCGTCGTTCCAGCGCGACACGCGTTCGTTCGTGAATCGCTGCGGAAAATCGCGCGCCAGCAGCGCGGGATCGAAGGGCGCGGCATTCAATATCAGACTATCGCGTGCGTCGAAACGCGCCTCGGCGATC
Source organism: Rhodanobacteraceae bacterium (assembly GCA_036503375.1). Taxonomy (GTDB): domain Bacteria; phylum Pseudomonadota; class Gammaproteobacteria; order Xanthomonadales; family Rhodanobacteraceae; genus 66-474. The sequence goes on from DASXWZ010000248.1 coordinate 4,865, forward strand.
ACCAGCCACGGCTCGCCGAACAGACCCGACTCGTCGTGGAGGCGACCGCCACGACCGTTCGCCAGCAGATAGCGGCGCGGATCGCGTTCGTCCTGTTTGGCCGCGCGATCGGGAAATGCGTGCAGCAGCAGGTTGCCCGCCGTCGTCGCGTCCGGCACGCCGCTCGGTGCGCTGCGCACCTCCAGCCGTTTGCGCCAGCCGCGCGCGGATTGTTCGATGGCGGCGAGTGCGCCGGCGTCGACGCCGGGCGTTCGCACGTTGCCATCCCGCCACACGTGCAACGCGGCGAGCTGCACACGCAGGTCATCGTTGAATGCACCGCGCAGCGGCGAACGCGCTTCCAGCAGGGCGAGGAGGTCGGCGATCAGGGCGCGCTGCGTGTCCGGCGCGCGCAGTGCGGCGACCGCGAGCCTCGGCTGGGCGCCGAGTCGCAGCATCGCCCGGCCGAGCGACGTGATGCGCGATGAATCATCCAGCGCACCGAGCCGCTGCAACAGATCGCGCGCCTGTGCCAATGCACCCGGTGGCGGTGGATCGAGCCAGTGCAATGCGCTGCGCGCATCCCCGCCCACGCCCCAGGCAGCGAGTTCCAGCGCGAGCGAAGACAGTTCCGCCTGCGCGATCTCCGGCGTGCGCGAAGCTTCCAGACGCTGTGACTGTGGCCACAACCGGTAGGCAACGCCGGATGCCAGACGGCCCGCGCGACCTGCGCGCTGGTCCGCCGAAGCCTGCGAAATGTTCACCGTCTGCAGGCGGGTGAAGCCGGAGTTCGCATCGAAGCGCGGCTCGCGCGCGAGCCCGGTGTCCACCACTGCGCGAATGCCGGGCAGGGTGACGCTCGACTCGGCGACATTGGTCGCGAGGATCACGCGGCGCATTGCGGGGTCCGCGGGAGAAAGCGCGGCGTGCTGTTCCACGAGCGAGAGCTCGCCGTGCAGCGGTACGACCTCGACCCCGTCCATTTGCAGGGTTTCGCGCAACAGGCGCTGCACGCGCCCGATTTCGCGCTTGCCGGGAAGGAACACGAGCACGTCGCCCGCCGTTTCACGCAGGGCTTGTTCGACCGTTCGACGCAGGTGCGAAGTTTCGTCCTCGCCGCGCCGCGCGGGCGGATGCTCGATGCGCACCGGAAACGCGCGGCCTTCGCTGCGGATTACGGGAGCGCCCATCCACTCCGCCACGCGTTCCCCTTCCAGCGTCGCCGACATGACCACGAGACGAAGATCGGGGCGCAGCGATGCCTGCACGTCCAGCGCCAGTGCCGCGCCGAGGTCGCCCTGCAGATGCCGTTCGTGGAATTCGTCGAACAGGATCGCGCCGACGCCGGGAGATTCCGGATCGTCCTGCAGCATGCGCGTCAGGATTCCTTCGGTGACGACTTCGATGCGGGTCTGCGCCGACACGCGCGATTCGAAGCGGATGCGATCGCCGACGGTCTGCCCGACCGCTTCGCCGGATTGCCCGGCCATGAACTCCGCCGCTGCGCGGGCGGCGATCCGGCGCGGCTCGAGCACGATGATCTTTCTGTCCTGCAGCCACGCTTCCTCGAGCAATGCCGGTGGCACCTGGGTGGTCTTGCCCGCGCCCGGCGGCGCTTCCAGCACCAGCCGCGGATGCTCGCGCAGCGAAGTGCGGATCGCGGGAAGCAGTGGTGTGATGGGGAAGTCGTTTGCGTCAGAGCGCATCGCATCATTGTAGGAGCGCGCTTGCGCGCGACTGCTTTCTTGCCTGTCATTCTGGCGAAAGCCGGGATCCGGTTTTCTCTCCGGCGAAGAACTCGATTCCGGGTTCAGGGCTTCGGGCTGTCCCGGAATGACGACTTCGTTGTTACGCTTCCCGCCTCCCTCTCCCGCCTCCCGTCATGCACCTCGTCGACATCGGCGCCAATCTCACCCACGAATCCTTCCGCCACGATTTCGACGCGGTGCTCGCGCGTGCCAAAGCGCACGGTGTCGGGGAAATCGTCGTAACCGGCGCCTCGAAGGAAGGCAGCGAACACGCGCTGCAGATGGCGCGTTCGCATCCGGGCGTGCTGTTCGCCACCGCCGGCGTGCATCCGCATCACGCATCCGATTACAACGCCGATACCGATGCGCTGCTGCGCGCGCTGCAGCGGGAATCCGAAGTGAAGGCGGTCGGGGAAACGGGCCTGGACTATCACCGCAACTATTCACCGCGCGAAGCGCAGCTCGCGGCGTTCGAAAAGCAACTGGCGATCGCGGTGGAGATGCACAAGCCGCTGTTCCTGCATCAGCGCGATGCGCACCAGGATTTCCTCGCGCTGTTGAAAACAGCGCGCGACAAGGTGCCGGCGGCCGTGGTGCATTGCTTCACCCACACGCGCGAAGCGCTGCGGGACTACCTCGATCTCGATTGCCACATCGGCATTACCGGCTGGATCTGCGACGAGCGCCGCGGCACCCACCTGCGCGAGCTCGTGCGCGAGATTCCGGCCAATCGCCTGCTGCTGGAAACCGACGCGCCGTACCTGCTGCCGCGCACCGTTCGTCCGCAGCCTTCGCACCGACGCAACGAGCCGATGTATCTGGCGCACATCTGCGAGGAAGTGGCGCGCAGTCGCGACGAGCCGGCCGAAACCACCGCCGCGCATTCCGCGGAGGCGGCGCGCGCGTTTTTCCCTCTGTAGGAATCACGTTCGCGCCTGCAGACGTCGAGCCGCAAGCGTACGGCAGGATGTTGCATTGCAGGATTGTGACGCGATTCACCTCTTGTTAGGCTCGCCCTCTGCGGTTCCGTGTGGCGGGGAAGTTGGCCACACTGGGGACAATGTGATCGCAAATCTTCCGGATCGCATCGTCGTGGCGGGGAAGCCCGGCAGGGCTTCCATCACAGGAGGGAGCGCCCGGCACCAGATGGACCGACATAGCCCCTTCCCGTCGCGGCCGCCGGTCGCCGCTCCTCCTCGCTCACCAGAAGGTATTCCCGCGCGGGCCGCGTACCCGCGTGCGTGTCGCCGCGCGCCCGGATTCAATTTGTGTAATTCGAATCGGGCAATTCAAATCGAGTGATCCATCGAAGATCTGTTCATCAAACCTCACCCCTGAGAGCCGACCATGAACAAGAAGATCTACAGCCTGGTATGGAACAAATCGCTCAACCAGATCATCGTGGCTTCCGAGCTGGCTACCTGCAAGAGTGCGGGTGGAAGCGCCGGAACCGTACGCGGTGTGCCGGCGGTGGCACGGTTGGCTCTGGCGGTGTTGCTCGCCATCGGCGCGACGCCGCTGGCCTTTGCGGGCCAGGCTTTCTGTCCCGGCGGTTCGGCTTCGGGCAAAGGCGCACTGGCTTGCGGCAAGGGCTCGGTTGCCAGCGGGATCTACTCAACCGCAATCGGCACGGAAGCGATCGCCTCCGGTGACTATTCATCGGCCTTCGGTT
>DASXWZ010000249.1:0-6637 GCA_036503375.1 Rhodanobacteraceae bacterium
GTCGCTCGCGGTCTCCGCGATCAACGGCTGCGGCAAGTGCATGGAGTCGCACGAGAAGACCTTGCGCAAGCACGAGGTCTCGGCGCAAGCGATCCAGAGCGCGGTGCGCATCGCCGCGGTGATCCACGCGGTAGCCGTGACGCTCGAACAGGCGGAAGCGGCGGCGAGCGCGCAAACCGCCGCTGCTGCTTGAGACAATCTTTCGTTGCGCTGCGGGCTACATTCCCTCGAAACGCAGCACGTTGCCGCGGCGCGTCCAGCCGAGGATCGCGCCGACGACCAGCCATGCCGCGCCGAAGATGAAAGTGTTGCGATCGAAGCCGCTGAAAATGAATCCGGTGATCGCCAGCCCCAGCACCGGAAACAGCAGATGCCGGAACCAGTGCTTGTGTTTCGTGCGCGGCAGGAAGTAGAACGGCACGGCGAGGTTCAGCAGCACGAAGGAACTCAGCGCGCCGAAGTTGACGAGCTTCAGCAGGATTTCCTCCGGTACCAGCAAGGCGAGCAGCAGCGCGAGCACGGCCACGGACACGATTGCATTGGCCGGGATCTTCCGGCCCGCGTTCACGTTCGAAAGAAACGCGCCGAAGGGCAGCGCGCGGTCGCGGCCCATCGCATAGAGGATGCGCGAGTTCGCGGCTTGCGCGGCTTGCGCGTTGGCGACCCCGGTGGCGATCGCCTTGACCACGATCAGCGCGGTGAAGAACAGCGCGCCGCCGACTTCGCGCGCGATCTGGAAGAAGCCGAGCTTGGGATCGAGCGACGCGAAATCCGGATGCACCAGCGCCGCCAGCCAGGTCTGCAGCACGAACAATGCACCCAGCAGCAACAGCGTCAGCAGGGTCGCGTTGCCGACGTCGCGGCGCGGATTCTGCGCTTCCTCGGCCAGCGTGCTGATGCCGTCGAAGCCGAGGAAGCTCAGTGCCGCGATCGATGCCGCGGTCGCGATGAAACCCGGATCGATATGGCCGGGTTGATATAGAGGCGCGACCGAGAATCCGCCGCTGCCACGGTGCAGCACGAACACGAACCAGATCGCCAGCGCGATGAATACCGCGAGCGCGACCAGTTCCAGCGCCAGCAGGATGAAATTTGCCTGCGACTGCATGCGGATCCCGAGCAGGTTGATCGCGGTGTTGATCACTACCAGCGCGACGATCCACACCGGCGGCGGTACGCCCGGCAGCAAACCGTGCAGCCAGCTCGCAACGAAGGCGTAGATCAAGCCGGGTATCAGGAGATAATCGGCGAGGATCATCCAGCCGGCGAGGAACCCGGGAAACGGTCCGAGTCCCCGGCCGACGTACGCGTACACCGATCCGGCCCAGGGAAATTCCGCGCTCAGCTCGCGATAGCTCAGTGCGGTGAAGAGCATCGCCACCATGCCGACCACGTACACCAGCGGAACCATGCCGTGGCTGGCTTGCGCCACGAAGCCGTACACCGCCACCGGTGCGACCGGCACGATGAAGACCATGCCGTACACCAGCAGGTGGCGCAGCTTCAGGACGCGATCCAGTTCCTGCCGGTAACCGGCGCCAGGTTGCGCGCCACCATTTTCATCCGAGGATGCATGCGTTTCCTGATCGTTGGTCGGAATGCTCACGCTTGCACCTCGCGGTTGCCGGTTCTGCGCATGAAAAAGGGCGGTCCGATGAAAGTCAATGCACGCATCATCGGTTCGAGGGGTTTTGCGTGAACAGCCGTCAGTGACTGCAGGATGCCTATCCATGACCACCGACGCTTGCCGCCGTCGCACCGCTGTGGTTCAGTGCAGGTTTGTGCCCTTGCCGGAGCAACCCATGAAGCGTTCCATCTTCGCCGCCTTGTGCGCGCTGGGCGTGTTGTTCGCCGCACCTGCCGCGATGGCGGCGAAATCCGCTGGCCCGGCGTCCGCCGGCGAGGCACCGCCGCTGGAGACATTGCCCGGCTGGGCGGTGCCGCAGTCCTACAGGCTCGATCTGCGCGGCGACCCGGAACAACCGGGCTACAGCGGCACGGTGACGATTGCGGTGGATCTGAAAAAAGCGTCCGATCACCTGTGGCTGCACGGCAAGGATCTGAAAGTCTCCAGCGTCACCATCACCGATGCGAACGGAAAATCGCACGGCGGAAAATACGTGCAGGCCGATGCAGACGCCGGCGTTGCGCGCATCGATTTCGGTTCCACGCTGCAACCGCAGAAGCTTTCGCTGAAGATCGCCTGGCAGGCGCCCTACAACCAGACGCTGGAAGGTTTCTACAAGGTCGAATTCGCAGGCAACGCGTACGCGATGACGCAGATGGAGCCGATCAGCGCGCGCTACGCGTTCCCGTGCTTCGATCAGCCCGGCTTCAAGACACCGTTCGACATCGTGCTGACGATCCCCGCCCGGGACAAGGCAGTCGCCAACACGAAGCTCGTTTCCGAAACCAGGGCATCGAACGGCTGGAAGACCCTGACGTTCGAGAAGACCCGGCCCTTGCCGACCTATCTTGTTGCATGGGCGGTCGGACCGCTGGACATCGTGGACGGCCCGAGCATTCCGGCCAACCGGTGGCGCAAGGAGCCGGTGCCGGTGCGCGGCATTGCGGCGAAAGGCAACGGCCCGAAGATGCAACGCGCACTGGCGATGGTGCCGGGCATCATCGAAGCCGAGGAGAATTACTACGGCTTCGGTTATCCGTTCGGCAAGCTCGATCTTGCAGCGCTGCCGGATTTCTCGGCCGGTGCGATGGAGAACGCGGGACTCGTCACCTATCGCGACTGGCTGCTGCTGCTCGACAAGGATTCTTCGCCCAGCGCGGTGCAAAGCACCTTCAACGTGGAAGCGCATGAGCTGGCGCACCAGTGGACGGGTGACGCCGTGACGCTGGCGTGGTGGAACGACATCTGGTTGAACGAGGCCTTCGCCACCTGGATGCAGCAGAAGGTGGCGATGGAGATCCATCCCGATTACCGCACCGATCTCGGCCGCATCGAGGCGGGCGAGGGTGCGATGCAGAACGACAGCCTGGTCAGCGCGCGCATGATTCGCCAGCCGATCACCGGCAACGGCGACATCCAGACCGCATTCGACAGCATCACCTACGAGAAGGGCGCGTCGGTGATCGGCATGTTCGAGCACTTCGTGGGGCCGCAGGTGTTCCAGAAAGGCATGCAGGCCTACATCAAGGCGCACGCGTTCGGCAACGCGACCGCGCCCGATCTGGTGAACTCGATCGCGACCGCCGCCGGCAAGGGCGATGACTTCAGACGAGCCTTCGACAGTTTCCTCGACCAGACCGGCGTGCCGCTGGTTTCGACCAGACTCGATTGCAGCCACAAGGGTGCGGCGGCGCTGCAACTGGTGCAGAGCCGCTACCTGCCGCTCGGTTCATCGGGAGACGCGAATCGGCAATGGGGCGTTCCGGTGTGCGTGCGTTTTCCGAACGGCACGCAATGCCAGATGCTGGACGACAAGAGCGCGCAGATGAAGATCGATGGCGGGCAATGCCCGTCGTGGTACATGCCCAACGCCGACGGCGTCGGCTACTACCGCTTCAGCATGGCCAAGGCGGACCGCTCCGCACTGGTGGACGCGATCGCGCAGCGCGACGACGCCGAGCAACTGGTTTACGCGGATTCGGTCGACGCGGATTTCCATCGCGGCGAGATCGGGGCCGACGAGGTGCTGGCATCGATGCAGCAACTCGCACCGTCCAAGGTGCGGCAAGTTGCGCTGGCGCCGCTGGAAACCGTCGGCTGGATCTACGACCACGAAGCGCAGAACGATGCGCAGCGTGCGGTGATCCGCGATGCGGTTTCCAAAGCCTATCTGCCACGCCTGGAAGCGCTGGGTTATGAACGCCGCAGCGGCGAGTCCGCGGACGACGTGCTGATGCGCTCGTCGCTGGCGAGCACCCTGGCTCTGGAATTCAAGGTGCCCTCCGTGCGTGCAGCGCTGCTGAAACAGGGCGACGCCGCGTTGCAGAAGAAGAACGGCAAACTCGACCTGGATGCCGCCAATCCGGACCTGCTGCGCACCGCGCTGTCGGTCGCGCTGGAGGAACACGGCAAACCGGCGGTCGATGCGCTGATCGCCGCGATCCCCAGCACCACCGATCCCACCAAGCGCAATGCGATGCTGGGCGCGCTGGGCCACGCTCCGGGCGCGCAGGCCGACGTGGCGCGGGATTTCGCCTTGACCAAGCAGGTCAAGGTCGGCGAAATGTTCATGGTGCTGTACGGGAATCGCGACACCCGCGTGCAACGCGACGGGCTATGGAGCTGGTTCACCGCGCACTATCGGCAGATCCTCGATCGCACTGGCGTGTTCTCCGGCGCTTACCTGCCGGGCGTGGCCGGTGGCGGCGGTTGTTCGCAGGAGGAGGCCGATCGCGTGCAAGCCTTCTTCAAGCCGAAGCTCAAGCAGATACCCGGACTGGATCGCGGGCTGGCGCAGACGCACGAGGAAATCCTGCTGTGCAGTGCGTTGAATTCGAAACAGAATCCGGCGCAGATCACGCATTGATTTTGCGCTGACAATCCCGTTCGCGGTTTGAGGTATCGAACCGCGAACGGGAAGCGTGCCTCCGCTCCGGCCGTGCGGTTACACTGCGCGCGAACGCCAAGCGAGGGGAACGATCATGCGCCGTGCGTTTGGGGTATTGGCGGTCCTGTGCCTGATCCTGGGCGGCCTGGTTTTCGGCGAATCGTTTGCAGCCGATGATTTTTCCGTTCCGCCGCAGCTCCGCGACTGGCAAGGCTGGGTGCTGCACGGCCAGGAGCAGCGCACCTGCCCGCTGCTGTCCACCCAGAACGGTGGCGATGACGACGCGTATCAATGCGCGTGGCCCGGACGATTGGTGCTGGTGGTAGACAAGGCCGGCGCGCATTTCCAGCTCGATGCGCACGTGGATGCGGAAAGCTGGATCGATCTTCCCGGCAACCGCGACGCATGGCCGCAGCAGGTGCAGCTCGGCAATGCGGCGGCGACGGTGCTGGACCGCAATGGCACGCCATCATTGCTCCTCGCAGCCGGCGATTACGTCATTCGCGGCGTGTTCGAATGGGACGAGCGTCCCGCGCGCCTGCAGGTGCCAAATGAAATCGCCCTCGTCGATTTGAATGTGGATGGTGTCGCGATCGCGCAACCCGAACGCAACGACGATTCGCTGACGCTGGGGCAGGCCGCCGCGCAACGACGCGAAGCCGACAGCTTGAGCTTGCGCGTATTCCGCCGTCTCGCGGACGTGCGCCGCCACTGCTGGAGACCCGCGTCCGCCTGCACGTCGCCGGCAGCGCGCGCGAACAATTGCTGGGCCCTGCATTGCCGGATGGCTTTGTCGCGACCGCCCTCAACGGCGATCTGGCTGCACGACTGGAACCGGACGGCCACCTGCGCGTGCAATTGCGTCCCGGCAACTGGGAACTGGTTTTGAGCGCGCGGGGTCTGGCGCCGCTGGCGCGGATCGAATTGAAATCGCCGCCGGCACCGTGGCCGCAGCAGGAGATCTGGAGCTACGCCGACGATCCTGCTTTTCGCACCACGCGCGCGACCGGCTCGCAGCCGATCGATCCGGTGCAGGCGGACGTGCCCGAGGACTGGCGTGCGTTGCCCGCATTCGTGATGCTCAAGGATGCGACGCTGTCCGTAGAGCAGAGCGCGCGCGGACGCGACGCCAATGCCGGCAATCACCTGCAACTGGTTCGCGAGCTGTGGCTGGATTTCGATGGCGGCGGCCTGACCGCGGACGATCGCCTGCGCGGCAGCCTGCGGAGCAGCGATCGCCTGGATGTCGCCGCGCCGTGGGTGCTGGAGCGCGCGGCATTGCATGACGGGAATGCGCAGACTGCGCAACCGCTGCTGGTCACGCGCGGCGCGAAGGCGGACCTGAGCGGCGTGGAAATCCGCGCGCGCGATCTCGATCTGCATGCGGGATTGCGCCGCGATTCGCACGGGGGTTCGCAGCCGGCCACCGGCGGCTGGCAGCAATCGCTGGACGGCGTGGAGGCGCACCTGCATCTGCCTTACGGCTACCGCTTGCTCGGTGCTCCGGGCGCAGACAAGTCGCCCGACAGCTGGATCGCGCAATGGAACCTGCTCGATCTTTTCGTCGCGGCGATCATCGTGCTGCTGGCGTGGCGGTTGCTCGGTTGGCAGTGGGGACTAGTCGCGCTCGGTTTCGTGGTGCTGTCGCAGAGCGAACCCGGCGCGCCGCGCTGGTTCCCGGGACTCGCGGTCGCGCTGGCGCTGATCGCGCGCGCGTTGCCGGAAGGGAAATTGCGCAACGTCGCGCGCTATGCCGGCATGGCGATGCTGGCGCTGGCGGTGCTGATGACGCTGCCCTTCGGCGCGGAGCAGTTGCGCGATGCGCTGCATCCGCAACTGGAGAGCTCGAGTTTCGTCGCGCAACTGGTGCAGAACCAGTATGCGTCGACAGCGGCCAGCGATGCTTCCAGGCCGGGGTTCCAGGAAGAAAATGCGCCGCAAGCGCCGCCGGTGCAGGAAGCTTCGCAGATGCCGGAGCCTGCGCCACCACCACCACCACCACCGCCGGCAGCAGCACCGCCTCGTGTGCTGGAGAAAGTCGCCGCACCGCAGACATTGCAGTCGATCGCTGTTACCGGCAGCACCAACATCCAGGCGATCAATCTGGTCGGCGAGCAGGGCTA
>DASXWZ010000250.1:0-6286 GCA_036503375.1 Rhodanobacteraceae bacterium
CTGGCCGCGTTCCCAGGCATCGCGGACCACCGTGGTGCGGCACACGTTGACGGCCTGCTCGATCACGTTCAGCTCGCAGAGACGCGCGTGGCGGGAGCCTGCATCGGGCAAGGCTTCCAGCACCGACGCGTGCGCGGCACGCACGTCGCCGACGTGCCGCAGCCAGTTGTCGCACAGCCCGACGCGGCGCTCCTCCAGCACTGCCTGCACGCCGCCGCAGCCGTAGTGGCCAACCACCATGATGTGTTCGACCTTCAGCACATCCACCGCGAACTGCATCACCGACAGGCAATTGAGATCGGCGTGCACCACGAGGTTGGCGACGTTGCGGTGCACGAACACCTCACCCGGGGCCAGGTCAACGATCTGGTTGGCCGGCACCCGCGAATCCGAACAGCCGATCCAGAGATACTTGGGCGCCTGCTGCTGCGACAGGTGGGCAAAGAATTCCGGATCACGCCCACGGATCGCTTCCGACCATCGGCGGTTGTTTTCGAGCAGGTCCCTCGGTGACGACATCGGTTTCCCCTTCAGCGCGCGATGCAGATGTTCTTCGGTTCGGTGAAGAAACGCAGCGCCTCGAAGCCGCCTTCGCGCCCCATGCCGGAATTCTTCACTCCGCCGAACGGCGTGCGCAGGTCGCGCAGCATCCAGCAGTTGATCCAGACGATGCCGAACTCCAGCCGTTCGGCCAACCGTTGCGCGCGATCCAGATTCGTCGTCCACAACGATGCAGCGAGACCGTATTCGGTGCCGTTGGCGATCGCGACCGCTTCGTCTTCATCTTCGAACGCCAGCAACGTCACCACAGGCCCGAAGATTTCCTCGCGGTTGGTGGCGCAGTCCTGCGGCAGGCCCTCGATCACGGTCGGGGCGACGAACCAGCCCTCCGCACAGCGGCCGCCCGGCCGCACCGCGTTTCCACCGCACAACACACGCCCGCCTTCGGCGACGGCGCGTTCGATGCAGGTGGTTACCTTGTCGAAATGCGCGCCTGAAACCAGCGCCCCGAGATCGCTGCTTTCGTCCCGCGGATCGCCCACACGCAGCGCTTTTACCTTCTCCAGATAGCGCAGCTTGAATTCTTCGTGGATCGAGCGCTGCACCAGCAGGCGCGAGCCGCACAGGCAGATCTCGCCCTGGTTGGAGAAGCCCGAACGCACGATGGTGTCGAGATTGGCGTCGCTCAGGTCCGCGTCGGCGAACACGATTGCGGGATTCTTGCCGCCCATCTCCAGCGAAACCTTCTTGAAGGACTTCGCGGCGATGCCTGCGATCGCCGCGCCGGTGCGCGTCGAGCCGGTGAAGGAAATCGCCTTGATGCCCGGATGTTCGACGATGGCTTCACCGACGGACGGGCCGGTGCCTTGCACGATGTTCAATACGCCCGGCGGAAAACCGCAGTCGATCGCGAGTTCCGCCAGCCGGAACGCGGTGAATGGCGTGATTTCGGAGGGTTTCGCGACGACGGCGTTGCCCGCTGCGAGCGCGGGTGCGATTTTCCAGGTGAAGAGATACAGCGGCAGGTTCCAGGGACTGATGCAACCGACTACGCCCAATGGCTGGCGCAACGTGTAATTGAATGCGCGCGCATCGATGTGGGCCTCACCCGGCCATTGCGTGATCGCTTCGGCAAAGAAGCGGAGGTTCGCCACCGCACGCGGGATATCGACGCTGCGCGCGAGTTTCACCGGCTTGCCGCTGTCGCGCGATTCCTGGCGCGCGAGTTCGTCGAGTTTTGCTTCGACCGCATCGGCCAGTCGATGCAGGTGCTTCGCACGTTCCGCATGCGAAAGCGCAGCCCACCCCGGCGCCGCCCGCTGCGCAGCCTGCACCGCGAGCTCGACATCCCGCCGGTCCGAGTCCGGGCAGCGTGCGTACGATTCGCCGGTCGCCGGCTCGTACACATCCAGATAAGCGCCCGTGCAGGGTTCGCGCAATTCGCCGTCGATCAGGTTGGCGAGGATCAATTCGGTCATCCGCGAAGCATAACCGCTTGCAGGATCGTCGTTACAACGAGCGCGTGCGGCCGCCGTCCACCGGCAGGTTGATGCCGCTGATGTAGCTTGCCGCAGGGGAGGCGAGGAAGGCGACCGCCGCCGCGATTTCCGAAGGATCGGCGAAGCGGCGCATCGGGACTTCCGCTTCCATCGCGTGCTGCGTGTCCTCGACGCTCGCGCCGGTCTTCCGCGCACGCGTCGCGACGATCTGTTCGATGCGCGGAGTTCTGGTCGAACCCGGCAGCACGTTGTTGACGGTGATGCCGAACGGCGCGAGTTCGCTCGCCAGCGTCTTGGCCCAGCTCGCCACCGCCCAGCGCGTGGTGTTGGAAACGCCCAGGCCGGCGATCGGTTCCTTCACCGAAGTCGAAATGATGTTGACGATGCGACCGTAGCCGGCGGCGCGCATGCCCGGGATCGCGACGTCAGCCAGCACGTGATTGGCGAGCAGGTGCTTGCGGTACGCATCGAGGAACGCGTCGAGCGTCGCGCCCAGTACCGGGCCGGGCGGCGGGCCGCCGGAATTGTTGACCAGGATCTGCACCGGCGCACCCGCGACCAGCGCCTCGACTTGCCCGCGCAGGCGTTCGGTGTCGCCGCTGTCGACGGAGATGAAACCATGCTTCTGCGCCGCGTGCGTGCGAGGCAGCTCGCCCGCGAACGCGCGCAGCACTTCCTCGCGCCGCGCCAGCAGGGTGACGTTCGCGCCGAGTTGCGCGAGTTCCATTGCGCAGGCGCGGCCGATTCCCTGCGATGCACCGCAGACCAGCGCGTGTCGGCCGCCCAGGTCAAGATCCATGATCGACTCCTTGATCCGGTGAGGATGTTCAGCGGAACGTGTTGTTGACAGAGCGACGCAACTGCGGCAGCAGTCCGGCGCCTGATTTCGGCTTGGCGCAGATTGCATTATCCACCGCGCTTTCGTAGCCGCCGGTCAGCAGGCCGACACTCAGCGGTCCATCCGGGCCGTGCGGAATGGAGAAGTTGCCGGAACTGGCCGGAGGCGAAAGTACATCAGAGCTGAAGCCCGCCGGCGACTGCTCCCAGTATGTGCTCGCTTTCAATTGCGCGTCGGACGTGGTGACCACCAGGTATTTCGCGTGCCCGTCGTCGACGCTGAAACTGCCGAAGGCACCCGACAGCGCGGGCCGCCAGCCGATGTATTCGCACAGCTTCACGTCTTCGCTGCGCAGCGGTTCGAATTGCGCATCCAGCACGGTGACGGTCGGTGCGAACAGATAGCTCGACTGCAGATGGCGCGCGGAGGGCTCGGCCTTGAACAGCACGCGATAGGGCTTGTCGAAAGCCGGCAAGACGAAGGTCAGAAAATGCGTACGCTGGCCGCCGATATCCGCCACCGGGCTGGTCGTGTCGAAGACGTAATCCTTCGGTTTCTCAGGCAGTGCATTCTTGAACGGCAGCTCGGTCCATGCCTTGCAGCACGGCGTGGCCGATTGCAGTTTCTTGATCGAATCGTCGCGTGAGGGTGGCGGCGCTGCGGCCAGCGATGGCAACGCGAGCGGCACCAGCGGCAGCTTGACCGAATGAGCGCAGGCGGGCAGCAGAGCGATCGCTGTCAGCGTACAAACCATCTGGAACAGACGGCGCAACACGAATCAGAATTCCGCATGCCCGGGCGCGCGCGGATAGGGGATCGCATCGCGAATGTTCGACAATCCGCACACGTAGACCAGCAGGCGTTCGAAGCCCAGCCCGAAACCTGCGTGCGGCACGGTGCCGTAACGGCGCAGGTCGCGATACCACTGGTAGTGTGCGGGATCCAGGCCGAACTGCGCCATGCGGCGATCGAGATATTCGAGGCGCTCCTCGCGTTGCGAGCCGCCGATGATCTCGCCGATGCCGGGCGCCAGCACGTCCATCGCCGCCACGGTCCTCTCGTCGTCGTTCAAGCGCATGTAGAACGCCTTGATCTTCTCCGGGTAGTTCATCACTACGACCGGACGACCGACGTGTTGTTCCGCCAGATAGCGCTCGTGCTCGGTCTGCAGATCCATGCCCCATTCGACCGGGAACTCGAATTTCTGTTTCGAGTTCTTCAGGATTGCGACGGCATCGCTGTAGTCGATGCGCTCGAAAGGCGCCGCGATGAACTTCTCCAGCCGCGTGATCGCATCGGCCTGGACGCGCTGCGCGAAGAACGCCATGTCGTCGGCACGCTCATCCAGGACCGTCCTGAAGATCGCCTTCAAAAACTTCTCCGCGCAATCGGCATCGTCGTTCAGGTCGGCGAACGCGATCTCCGGCTCGATCATCCAGAACTCGGCCAGGTGCCGCGGCGTATTGGAGTTCTCGGCCCGGAAGGTCGGGCCGAACGTGTAGACCTTGCTCAAGGCCAGGCAATAGGCCTCGACGTTCAACTGGCCCGATACCGTGAGGAACGCTTCGCGTGCAAAGAAGTCCTTGCGGAAATCGATCGCGGCTTTCTCGTCGCGCGGCAGATTGGCGAGATCCAGCGTGGAGACGCGGAACATGTCGCCGGCGCCTTCGGCATCGGACGTCGTGATGATCGGCGTGTTGACCCAGAAGAAACCTTCATCGGTCAGATGCCGGTGGATCGCCGTCATCATCGTGTGGCGCACCCGCGAGATCGCGCCGAACAGGTTGGTGCGGGGGCGCAGGTGCGCCACCTCGCGCAGGAATTCCGGCGAATGCTGCTTGGGCTGGATCGGATAGGTTTCCGGATCGTCAACGAACCCGAGCACTTCGATCGCGTCGGCCTGCAACTCGAGCGCCTGGCCCTTGCCCTGCGAAGGCACCAGCAGCCCGTGTGCGACGATCGCGGCGCCGGCGGTAAGCCGCTGCACCTCGTTTTCGTAATTCGGCAAGCCGGCTGGCGCGACAACCTGCAAGGTGTCGAAGCAGGAGCCGTCGGAGAGATTGACGAACGACAGCCCGGCCTTGGAATCGCGCCGGGTGCGCACCCAGCCGCGCACGCAAACCCGCGTGCCTTCGTCCATCCCCGCGAGCGTCTGTTTGACCGTGACCGTTTTGCCGTCTGCCATCTTGAAACCTTGCCGTCTGTGCCGCATCTGAATACGACATTCTGAATGCAAACCGACGATGATAGCGAAGCATCGCGGCGCCCGCAGTAGAATGCAGCCATGTCCATTGAACTCAGCCCCGATGCCGCCGCGCGCATGCGCGATTTCCTCGCCAAACATCCGCAGGCGGCGGGCGTGCGTTTCGGCATCAGGAAAACCGGCTGTTCCGGATTCGGCTACACCGTCGATCTGACCGACACCGTGGCGCCCGAAGATCGCGTCTTCGATCTCGACGGCGTGCGCGTGGTGGTCGATGCCAAGTCGCTCCCGTTCGTGGATGGCACCCGCATCGACTTCGAACGGCAGGGCCTGAACGCGTCGTTCGTGTTTCACAACCCCAATGCCACCGGCGAATGCGGCTGCGGGGAGAGCTTCACGGTCGGTGCGCCGGGCTGAGCCGCTTGCGGTTTCAGCGGGTTACCCCTTAAAATTCCGCTTCTTTCGTCCGAGATCTCGAGCGGGCGAAGACCCTTGCCTCACCGCCATACCGGGTCGGGAGGCTGCCTGCCGCGGAGCAGCCCGCGGCGACACCCGAAAGGAAAACACAATGCGTCACTATGAAATCGTGTTCCTGGTCCATCCGGACCAGAGCGAGCAGGTGCCCGGCATGATCGAGCGCTACAAGGCGCTGGTCGAGGCCGACGGCGGTCAGGTCCATCGCGTCGAGGACTGGGGCCGGCGCCAGCTCGCCTATCCCATCCAGCATCTGGCCAAGGCGCACTACGCGATGATGAACATCGAGTGCGGCCCCAAGGCGCTCGACGAGCTGGTTTCCGGTTTCCGCTTCAACGATGCGGTGTTGCGCCATCTGGTGATGAAGACGGACGCGGCAGAGACCGAGCCTTCGCCGATCATGAAGGCCAAGGACAAGGACGAGAAGTCGCCGCGCCGCCGCGATGACGAAGGCTTCGGCGGCGACACGTTCGCCGATCGCGAAGAAGCCGCGTAATCGCGACCCAAATCCGGAGATACCAACATGTCCAAATTCTTCCGCCGCAAGAAATTCTGCCGCTTCACCGCCGAAGGCGTGAAGCAAATCGACTACAAGGACTTGAACGTCCTGCGCCAGTACATCACCGAGACCGGCAAGATCGTGCCCAGCCGCATCACCGGCACCAAAGCGCGCTACCAGCGCCAGTTGTCGGATGCGGTGAATCGCGCGCGCTTCCTGGCACTGCTGCCTTACAGCGACAACCATTTTGTTTGAACCTTTGCCTTCTCCCG
>DASXWZ010000251.1:0-5907 GCA_036503375.1 Rhodanobacteraceae bacterium
GACGAAGTCGGCAATGTCGCGCAGCCACACGCACGCGAGGGCGATCGCTACATCGTGACGGATGCGGATGGCGCGACAATTCATCCGAGTACGATGGAAGCCGCGGGCGGCGTCCGCTGCAGCCTGCACGACATGCTGACCTGGGCGCTGAACTGGCTGGCGCCTGCGTCCGCGCAATTGCAGTGGCTCGCACCCGCGCAACGGCAGGCCGAATGGACACCGTATACGCCGATGCCGATCTCCGATCAGCGGCGCGAATGGAACGGCACGCGTTTTCTCGCGTACGGCTACGGCTGGCGCATCGCCGATGTGGACGGCGAACTGACCGTTTCGCATACGGGCACGCTTTCGGGCATGTACTCGGCA
The DNA here is from genome assembly GCA_036503375.1 of Rhodanobacteraceae bacterium. Classification (GTDB taxonomy): domain Bacteria; phylum Pseudomonadota; class Gammaproteobacteria; order Xanthomonadales; family Rhodanobacteraceae; genus 66-474. The sequence goes on from DASXWZ010000251.1 coordinate 367, forward strand.
TTGACCCTGCTGCCGGATCGGCAAAGCGGCTTCGTGATCCTGATCAATGCCGAAGCGGACGATGCGCGCACGGTATTGAACGAGGTGCTGCTGAAAACTTTTACTGCGCCGCAACTCGCGCGTTCGGTCGCGAGCTATGCCGACGAATTGCAGCGGGAAGAGGACCAGCGTCACGCTTCGCGCGTGCCGGATACATCGTCGCGCAAACCGGCCGCGCCGAAGGAACTGTCGGCACAATTGGGTGTGTGGCGTGATCCGTGGTTCGGCGAAGTTTCGATCTGCGCGCAAGGCGACGGGGTGCATTTCGCGGCGCTGAAATCGCCGACGCTGGAAGGACCGGTGATGCGCGTCGGAGGGAAATATCTCGTGCAGTGGAAGCACGGCGACGCCGAGGCATGGCTGCGTTTCCCGGATCAGTCGGGCGGTACGTTGCGCATGGCCAAGGTCGATCCCGATGCGGACTTCAGCTACGACTACGAAGATCTGGCGTTCACGCGCATCGGCGATTGCGCGTCGGCCGATTCGTCGACGGTCATGACTTCGCCGGCGAAAACCGCTGCGGAGGCCGGTTTGGTCGATGTGCGCACGTTGGCGCCGAAGATCGGCGAGGACATCAAGTACGCCGGTTCCGACAACTTCGTCGGCCGGCCGGTGGACGGCTATCTCGCACCCAAGTGCCTGTTGCTGAAACCGGCGGCGCAGGCGCTGGCGCGGGTCGAGCGCGATGTGGAACAACAACACCTGCGCTTGCTTCTGTTTGATTGCTATCGGCCCGCGCGCGCGGTGGCCGATTTCGTGCGCTGGGCGCACGATCTCTCGGATCAGCGCACCAAGGCGCAGCATTATCCCGATATCGACAAGAGCAAACTGCTGGGCGACTACATCGCCTCGACATCGGGCCACAGCCGCGGAGCGACGCTCGATCTCACCTTGATGCAATGCAATGGGCATGACAGCGACTGCAAGCCGCTCGACATGGGCACGGACTTCGATTACTTCGGCGAGTTCGCGCATACCGATTCGGCGCGGGCGACGCCCGCGCAACACGCCGACCGGTTGCGATTGAAAGCCGAGATGGAGCGCGAAGGTTTCAAAAATTACCCGCTGGAATGGTGGCACTACACGCTGACGCCGGAGCCCACGCCAACGATGCAGTACGACGTGCCGGTGCAATGACGCATGGAGAACCGGAAATGGACAAGCATCGGCTGCAAAGGTGGCTGCAAATCGCCGCCGTGTTGTCGGGTCTCACGCCGATGATTGCCGGCGCCGACGCAGACACACGCATGCAGAAAATCGAAACATCGATGCAGCGCTATCAGGGCGACGTGCCCGGCGCATCGCTGCTGGTGATCCGGGACGGCAAGCCGGTGGTGCGACGCGCATTCGGCGTGGCCGATCTGGAGCATGGCGTCAAAGCCACGTCGCAGACGGACTACCGGCTGGCGTCGATGACCAAACAGTTCACCGCCGCGGCGATCCTGCTGCTGCGGCAGGACGGCAAACTTTCGCTGCAGGATTCCGTGCGCAAGTGGCTGCCGGAACTTCCGAAAAGCGATCAGGCCATCACGATCGACGACATGTTGCGTCACGCCAGCGGCCTAATCGACTACGAAGACCTGATTCCGTCCGGCACCAAGGGCCAGGTCAGCGACATGGACGTGCTGAAGATGTTGTCGAAGGAATCGCGATTGTATTTCCCGCCCGGCACGAGCTATCGCTACAGCAATTCCGGGTATGTGCTGCTCGGGCTGATCATCGAACGCGCGTCGCACGAATCGTTGCCGCAATTCCTGAAAGCGCGCATCTTCGATCCGCTGCGCATGACGCACACCTTGATGTACGAACATGGCCGCGGCCCGGAAGTGCCGAACCGCGCCTACGGTTACAGCATGATCGGCGGCAAGTGGGCGCAGACCGATCAGGACACCACAAGCGCCACCCGTGGCGATGGCGGCATCTATTCGAACATCGACGATCTGGCCAAGTGGGATGCGGCGCTGTACGACGACCGTCTGCTCGACGACGAGTCACGCAGCCTTGCCTTCAGTCCGCACAACACGGTCACGGGTGAAACTGATGTCGACTCGTACGGCTACGGCTGGCGCTTACATCACGATCAGAGCCGCGGCGACGAGATCTGGCATTCGGGCGAGAGCATCGGTTTCCGCAACGTGATCCTGCGCTGGCCCAAACAGCACCTCACCGTGATACTGCTCAGCAACCGCGACGATCCGCAGCCCTATGAAACCGCACGCAAGATCGCGGCGCTGTTTCAGCCGTAGCCCGGATGCAGGCGCGTAGCGCCGGAATCCGGGAAGGGTCCGCGCATCTCCCTACGAACCGCGAAACACCCTCCCCACCAACTCTCCTCTTGAAGGGGAGGGCTTGTAGAGCGCGCCTGGGCGCGATCAGTCCAGCGAATACCCGAACTGCTGCCGGAACTGGTCGGCGAATTCGGGATAGGTGAAACGCTGATTCTGCGTGCCGGGATGCTCCACCTTCAGTGCGCCCATCAACGAGGCCATGCGGCCGCAGGTCGGCAGGTCGCAGCCCTTCATCAGCCCGAAGATCAGTCCCGCGCGATAGGCGTCGCCGCAGCCGGTCGGATCGGTGATGCGGCGTTCGTGCGCCGGCGGAATGTCTATTGTCTTTTCGCGCGTGCGGATCATCGAGCCGCGCGGGCCTTGCGTCACGATGTAGGCCTTGACGCGCTGCGTGATTTCTTCCGGCGACCAGCCGGTGCGCTGCTGCAGGAGATTCGATTCGTAGTCGTTGACAACCACGTATTCGGCACGCTCGATGAAGTGGCGGAATTCCTCGCCGTTGAACAGCGGCATCGCCTGGCCGGGATCGAAGATGAAGGGAATGCCGAGTTCCGAAAATTCGGTGGCGTTCTGCAGCATCGCATCGCGACCGTCCGGCGCGACGATGCCGAACGTCACGTCCTTCACCTCACGCACGTGGTTCTCGTGGCTGCGCATCATCGCACCGGGATGAAACGCGGTGATCTGGTTGTTGTCGAGGTCGGTGGTCATGAACGCCTGTGCGGTGAACATGTCCGGCAGCTCGCGCACCTGGTCCAGTCGGATGCCGAGCCCGGTGAACCACTCGCGGTATGGCCCGAAGTCCTGCCCGACCGTCGCCATCGGAATCGGATCGGCGCCGAGCAGCTTCATGTTGTACGCGATGTTGCCGGCGCAGCCGCCGAACTCGCGGCGCATGCGCGGCACCAGGAACGACACGTTCAAGATGTGCACCTTGTCCGGCAGGATATGGTTCTTGAACTGGTCCGGAAACACCATGATGGTGTCGTAGGCCAGCGAACCGCAGATCAGGGCGGATGGCATTGCTTGGAGGTTCCGAAGAGGCAACGCGCGATCGTAGCAGCAACTGTGACCATGATCATGTTCGCAGCCCGGTAACCCGCATGGCGCAAGGCTTTTCCGGCGATCGCGAGCTTGCGGCCGGAGCACGCGCTCACTAGACTGCCACGTCCCTCCGATCCTGTTTCCCTGCCCATCCGGCTCGCGCATGTTCAAACTGTTTCGCGGCATCTTCTCCAACGACATTTCGATCGATCTCGGTACCGCGAATACGCTGATCTACGTGCGCGGCGAGGGAATCGTCCTCAATGAACCCTCGGTGGTGGCGATCCGCCAGGATCGTGGGCCCGGCGGACCGCGCGCGGTGGCGGCGGTGGGCGGCGAAGCCAAGCGCATGCTGGGCCGCACGCCCGGCAACATCGTCACGGTACGGCCGATGAAGGACGGTGTGATCGCCGACTTCACCATGACCGAAGCGATGTTGCAGTACTTCATCAAGGCCGTGCACCGCTCGCGATTCCTGCGGCCCAGCCCGCGCGTGCTGGTGTGCGTGCCCTGCGGTTCGACCCAGGTCGAACGCCGTGCGATCAAGGAGTCTGCCGAGGGCGCGGGCGCGCGCGACGTGTTCCTGATCGAGGAACCGATGGCCGCGGCGATCGGTGCCGGCATCCCGGTGCACGAAGCGCGCGGTTCGATGGTGCTCGATATCGGCGGCGGCACGTCCGAGGTCGCGGTGATCTCGCTCAACGGCGTGGTCTATTCGCAGTCGGTGCGCATCGGCGGCGATCGCTTCGACGAGGCGATCATCAACTACGTGCGCCGCAACCACGGCACGCTGATCGGCGAGGCCACCGCCGAGCGGATCAAGATGGAGATCGGCTGCGCCTTCGCGCAAGCGACCGTGCGCGAGCTGGAGGTGTCGGGTCGCAACCTCGCCGAAGGCGTGCCGCGCATGTTCACCATCAATTCCAACGAGGTGCTGGAGGCGCTGCACGAGCCGCTGTCAGGCATCGTCGCCGCGGTACGCTCGGCGCTGGAGCAGACCCCGCCCGAGCTGTGCTCGGACGTGGCCGAGCGTGGCATCGTGCTGACCGGCGGCGGCGCGCTCTTGCGCGACCTGGACCGGCTGATCTCCGAGGAAACCGGCCTGCACGTGCAGGTTGCCGACGACCCGCTGACCTGCGTCGCCCGCGGCGGTGGCCGTGCGTTGGAATTGATCGACCAGCACGGAAGCGATTTCTTCGCGTCGGAATGAGGCTGGGCTCGGGACTCGGGACTCGGGACTCAGAAGAGCATAATCACACCACGTCGTCATTCCGGGGCCGCATGTGCGGAACCCGGAATCGAGCGCATTTGATTTTTCGCGTGCAGTTGAAAGACAAAATCACCGGATTCCCGCTTTCGCGGGAATGACGAAAGCCACAGCGTTTTGCCGCTCACGTTTCGCTGCTCTCATGGCGCTTTCCGACAAGGATTCCTCCCCGATCTTCGCCGATGCGGCGGCGGGGACGCTGCGCCTGATCGGTTATCTCGCGCTGGCCTGCGTGCTGATGGTGCTGGACCATCGCAATGGCTGGCTGCACAGCGCGCGTTATGCCGCCTCGGTGGTGATCGAACCGGTTTATCGGCTGGCCGCGTGGCCGGGCGAGGCGGCCCAGGGTATGCGCGCGGCCTTCAGCCAGCGCCGGACACTGATCGACGAGAACGGCAAACTGCGCGAAGCGCTGCTGCTGGCGCAGGCGCGATTGAATCGCATGAACGCGGTGTCGCAACAGAACGCCCGCCTGAAACAACTGCTGGATACGCGCCGCACACTGGGGATGGACGTGCAGCTTGCGCGCCTGATCGATGTCGATCTCGGCGCCGCGCGCAATCGCGTGGTCATCGACGTCGGCGCGAAGGAAGGCGTGCACAGCGGGCAGGTGGTGATCGACGCGCACGGAGTCATGGGCCAGATCATCGAGGTGCTGCCGCACAGCGCGGTGGCGCTGCTGATCACCGACGCCAATCACTCGATCCCGGTGGTCGATGAGCGCTCGGGTTTGCGTGGACTGGCGCGCGGCAGCGGCGCGCCCGACAAGTTGATCGTGTCCGACATTCCGCTCTCTGCCGATGTGAAAGTCGGCGATCGCATCGCGACCTCCGGTCTGGGTGGACGTTTCCCCGCGGGATTTCCGGTGGGTGTCATCACGTCGATCGGCCCCGATCCGACCGG
>DASXWZ010000252.1:0-2168 GCA_036503375.1 Rhodanobacteraceae bacterium
GATGTGCTGTTCCATGGCAGGCATCCGGCTTTCGTGCTCTTCCTGCGGCTCGATCCGCAAGGCGTCGATGTCAACGTGCATCCGGCCAAGTCGGAAGTACGTTTCCGCGAAGCACGGCTCGTGCATGATTTCCTGTTCCGAACCCTGCACGAGGCGATCGCGCAGAGTCGCGCAGGGGAGCGCGCCGGAGATTCATCGATGATGTTTGTCCGCGCGAGCGATCTCTCGCCGGAAGCAACGCGAAAGCCCGCCGAGGCGGAACCTGGCGCATTGCGGAACATCGGATCATCGGAGTTCGGCGTACATCAATCCGGATTGGGACTGGCCGTGCGTGAACCGCGCGCCGACGCTTACGCACGGCTGCTCGATATCGCGCCTTCGATCTCCGCGCCGCCGCCCGGCATGCGCGATGGCGAGGCGCCGCCACTGGGTTACGCACTGGCGCAGTTGTCCGGCATCTACATCCTTGCGGAGAACGCGCATGGCCTGGTGCTGGTGGACATGCACGCCTCGCACGAGCGCGTCACCTACGAGAAACTGAAGGACGCATGCGAACGCGACGGCGTGCAATCGCAAGGCCTGCTGGTGCCGCTGCCGGTGGCGGTCAGCGAGAGCGAAGCGGCGGCGGCGGCGGAACACGCAGCGGCACTGGCCGCGATCGGACTGGAAATCGATCGCAGCGGTCCGCGCCAGATCACGGTGCGTCGCATTCCTGTCCTGCTGGAAAACGCGGACGTGGCGCAGCTCGCGCGCGACGTGCTGGGCGAACTCGCGTCACACGGGCATTCGCGACGGCTGCAGGAATTGCAGAACGAACTGCTGGCGACGATGGCCTGCCATGGTGCCGTACGCGCACACCGGCGGCTGACGATCCCCGAAATGAATGCGCTGCTGCGCGAGATGGAGGCGACGGAACGTTCGGGCCAGTGCAACCATGGCCGGCCGACGTGGACGCAGTTGAGCATTGCCGAACTGGACAAGCTGTTTTTGCGGGGACGCTGAGTGGACGAATACGAGAGATCGATCGAGCGGTGGCGCGCGCAGCGACTGGCGCGGCTGACCGCGCCCGATGGCTGGTTGAGCCTCATCGGCCTGCACTGGCTGGAGCCGGGCCGCAACACGATCGGCAGTGCGGATGACAATATGATCGTGCTGCAACAGGCCCCGGCACACCTGGGAACGATCGCATTGCGCGATGATGGGACGCTTTCGCTCGAACTCGCGCCGCGCAGCGGCGCGCTGATCGACGGCGAGGTGAAGGCAAGCGCGGTGCTGCGCGACGACCACGTGCAGGAGCCGACGCGCGTATCCTTAGGCAGCGTCAATTTCACCGTCATCGATCGCGGTGGCCGCAAGGCGCTGCGCGTGCGCGATGCGCACGCGGAAACGCGCGCGCGCTTCACGGGGATCGAGTCATTCGCGATAGATCGATCCTGGCGCATCGAGGCACGGTGGGTTCCATTCGATTCGCCGCGCACGCTGGAAACCATGAACGTGATCGGCCAGCTCGAAAGCTATCCCGCGCCGGGGAACGCGGTGTTCGAACGCGACGGGAGAGAATATGCACTGTGGCCGGTGATCGAAACACCGGGTGACGAGGTCCTCTACCTGATGTTCGCCGACGGCACCTCCGGCGAGGAAACCTACGGAGCCGGTCGCTTCGTGTACACCGAGCCGCCGCGCAACGGCCGCATCGTCATCGACTTCAACACCGCCTACAACCCGCCCTGCGTGTTCACGCCGTTTGCCACCTGCGCGCTGGCGCCGCCCGAAAATCGACTGGACCTGCGTATCACGGCGGGCGAAAAGAAACAGTAGGGTCGAGGATCGAGTTCGGAACGTGCTTGTCGAGAAGTGCGGCCAGGGACCGCCGCTTCTGGACCAAATCGTGCCAGAAAGCCGTTTCGCTCGCTGTCGACCACGGAGCGGCGAACACGGAAGTCCGCAAAAAACAACGGAACCTTTGGCCTTGCGAAGGTTCAAAATCGCGGGGTTTGCTAGCATCCCGCAAAGCGCATGAGGGAAAGAGGTCCTTCGATGAGGATCGCCATCGTCATGTCGGTCGCGTTCGCTTCGGTCCTGCCGTTCGCGTCCGCGCGCGCGCAGAATGCGCCGCCCTCCGGCGATCGCAAGCTTTCCTACGCGCTCGGTTACGAGGCTGGCCGCGA
>DASXWZ010000253.1:0-3718 GCA_036503375.1 Rhodanobacteraceae bacterium
CACAGTGGATCACGTCGAGGACATCGTGGTGATCGTCAATACCGACACGGGCCACGTCGGCTATGGCGAAGCACCGGCCCCTGCGGTGATCACCGGCGACACGCACGGTTCGATAGTCGAAGCGATCCGCGGCTACATTTCGCCGCGTCTGATCGGCCAGGAGATCGCCAACCTCAACCACATCACGCACCTGATCCAGACCGCGATGGAGAAGAACTCCAGCGCCAAGGCCGCGGTGGAAATCGCGATCTACGACCTGTGGGGCCAGCTCTACAACGCACCGCTTTACAAATTGCTGGGCGGCGGCGACCCGGTGATCAACACCGACATCACCATCAGCGTCGATTACATCGACAAGATGGTCGCCGATTCGCTGAGCGCGGTGGAGCGCGGTTTCGAATCGCTGAAGATCAAGGTAGGCAAGGACATCGGCGTGGACATCGAGCGCGCCAAAGCGATCCACGCCGCGGTCGAGGGCCGCGCGTTGCTGCGGTTGGACGCCAACCAGGGCTGGACCGCCAAACAGGCCGTGTACGCATTGCACGCCCTCGAAGATGCAGGCGTGAAGCTCGAACTGGTCGAGCAGCCGGTGAAGGCCCAGGACATGGAAGGCATGCGCTACGTCACCGAGCGCGTGCAGACGCCGGTGATGGCGGACGAAAGCGTATTCGGACCGACCGAAGTGATCGAACTGATCCGCATGCGCGCGGCCGACATCGTCAACATCAAGCTGATGAAGACCGGCGGCATTTCCAACGCGATCCGGATCGCCGACATCTGCGCGGTGCACGGCATCGACTGCATGATCGGCTGCATGGTGGAAACCAGCATCAGCGTGTCGGCGGCGGTGCACGTGGCGGTGGCCAAAGCCCACGTGATCAGCAAGGTCGATCTGGACGGGCCTTCGCTGTGCCAGTACAACCCCGTGGACGGCGGCGTGATCTTCAACGAATCGGAGATCTCGATCACCGATGCGCCGGGTCTGGGTATCCGCGAAATCCGCGGACTGGAAAAGGAAACGCCGGCGCTGGCGTGGAGTGCGTAGCGACAACAATATGTCGGCAATCGTGAAAATCCGCTCCGAGCGCGACCGCATGTCGGCGGTGGAGCGGCGCATCGCCGATTTCATGCTGGAGAACGCGCACCTGCTGCGCGACTACTCCTCGCAGCAGCTCGCCAACGCGCTCGGCATCAGCCAGTCCAGCGTGGTGAAGTTCTCGCAGAAGCTGGGCTTCAAGGGTTATCCGGATCTGAAATACGCGATGGGCGAGGCCAACGCGCGCGCCGACAATGGCGATGACGACAACGCCGCGAGCCCGACGCAGGGCAATGGTGCGGAAGCACCGGCCGACCAGTTGTGGCGACGCAAGAGCGAAGCCGAGGAAGCCACGCGGCTGATCAATCCGCCGGAAAATCTTGCCACGATCGCAAAAGCCATCGGCAAGGCCGGCAAGGTGTTCCTGATCGGTTTCGGTGACGACGACATCCACGCACGCGGATTCGCGATGAAACTCGCGCTGCTGGGCGTGCCGACCGTGCACAACTTCGACGCCGCGCGCATGGCCGCCAATGTTTCGGCCGCACGCGCCAACGACGTGCTGCTCGCGTTCTCCGAACATGGGCGCCAGCCGGTGCTGTGCAAGATCGGACGCTGGTTCCGCGAACGCGGCGGAAAACTGGTCACGGTGACACGGCATACGCCCAACCCGCTGCGCGCGCTGGCCGACATCCCGCTGCTGGTTTCCGCGCACGACGAACAGCCGCACCTGGAACCGCTGCTCTACCAGTCCGCGCTGCAGCACCTGCTGGATCAGGTCTTCATGCTGCTGTGCGGTCGCAACGAGCGCCACGCACAACTGCTTTCCAATCTCGAACGTATCCAGACGATGCTGGAACCTTGAACACCATGCAGCTTGTCGGCCTTCATTCAGTCGGTGTCAAACAGCCGTTCACCCTGAGCATAGGCGCGAAGCGCCGGAGTCGAAGGGCGCTTTCTGCGGCGCTTCGATTCCGCTTGCTGCGCAAGCTGCGCTCGGCACGAACGGCCATTGTTCTGATCTTTCCGCTTTTGTCGCTTGCGGTCACCGGCAGCGCAATTTCTGCCGACCGCGGCGACATGGCATGGTCGCATTCGCAACAAATGATCGTGGTGATCGTGCCGGACTGGAACGCGACCACTGGAACGCTGCGCACTTTCGATCGCGTGCACGGCACGTGGCACGAAATCGGGAAAGTCTCACCGGTGGTGGTGGGCCATTCTGGTTCTGCGTGGGGACTCGGCCTGAATCCGCCGCAAGACGACGGCCCGGTCAAGCGCGAAGGCGACGGCCGCAGCCCGGCCGGCGTGTTCGCGATCGGTGAAGCCTTCGGTTATGCCCCGACCCTCGCGACCGCATTGACGTACAAGCCGATGCAGCCCACCAGTTGGTGCGTGGATGTTTCAGGTTCGCCGTACTACAACCGCATCGTCGACGCCCGCATCGTCGGCGAGGCCGCGGTAAAAGGCGCCACCGAGCACATGCGGCTGGACATCTTTAACCACGGCGACCAGCGCTACCGCGCAGGCTTCGTGATCGAGAACAACGCGCAACAGAAACCGATGGGCGGCAGTTGCGTCTTCGCGCACCTGTGGAAATCGCCCGATTCGACCACCACCGCCTGCACCGCGATGGCGGATGCGACGATGGATCGCCTGCTGCGGTGGCTGAAACCGGACGAGCATCCGGTGTTCGTGTTGCTGCCGCAGAAGGAATATGCGCGGCTGCGCGAACCTTGGCGTCTACCAACACTAGGCGCACCGGTCGCAGATCACGCGGTCGCAAATCGTGCCGTTCCTTGCAGCAAAAGTGTCGGATTGAAGAAAGCTAAAGAATACGTTCAACAATGCATCGACATCTCACCCGCGACCTACCCGCCATGCAACGTTCGCAATTCCTGCAAAATGATCATCGACGAAATCAAGCGGGGCTGCTCGATGGGTGGTGTAGGTTTGGGAATGTGTACTGCTTACCAGACTAAACGTTCACACAATCCGTAGTTGCCGCGGAAGAGTGTTCTTCTGACCTACTTCTTCTTCGGCAAATACAAATCCGTAATCGTCCCTTCGAAGATTTCTGCCGCCATGCCGATGGATTCGGAGAGCGTCGGATGCGGGTGGACGGTGAGGCCGATGTCGGCCGCTTCGCAGCCCATTTCGATCGCGAGCGCGATTTCGGAAATCAAGTCTCCCGCGTGCACGCCGACGATGCCGCCGCCGAGCACGCGTTGGGTGGCATTGTCGAAGATCAGCTTGGTGAAACCTTCGCTGCGGTCCATGCCCAGCGCGCGGCCTGACGCCGCCCACGGGAATTTCGCAACGCCGACGTCCAGCTTCTTCTCTTTCGCCTCGCGTTCGGTGACGCCGACCCAGGCCACTTCCGGATCGGTGTAGGCCACGCTCGGAATCACGCGCGCGTCGAATGCGCTCTTGTGTCCTGCGCAGACTTCTGCGGCGACCTTGGCCTCGTGCGTGGCCTTGTGCGCCAGCATCGGTTGCCCGACGATGTCGCCGATTGCGAAGATGTTCGGCACGTTGGTGCGCAGTTGCTTGTCGGCAGGAATGAAGCCGCGCTCGGTGACATCCACGCCTGCCTTGTCCGCGCCGATCCTGTTGCCGTTGGGAACACGGCCCACCGCGCACAACACGCGATCGAACAACTGCGGCTTCGGCGCGCTCTCG
>DASXWZ010000254.1:0-7380 GCA_036503375.1 Rhodanobacteraceae bacterium
AAGCCGCCGAACCGCTGGTCCGGGAAGTGGCCGCGAGGCTGGAAAAGCCGCAACCTGAACGCAATCGAGAGGATTTGGCATCCGGTTTGCAGCCTGATCCTGCATGAACTTCCATGCGGTCGCGACCACCCGGCAGGCGCCCATGCATGCGCTGGCTCGATACGTGCGCGACGTGCCGGATTTTCCCAAGCCGGGCGTCGTGTTCAAGGACATCACGCCCTTGCTGGCGGATGCCGGCGCGTTCGCGATCTGCATCGATGCGATGGCCTCGCCCTGGCGCGCGCGCCGGATCGATGCGGTGTGCGGGATCGAGTCGCGCGGCTTCATCTTCGGCGCGGCGCTGGCGCAGGCGCTGGATGCCGGCTTCGTGCCGCTGCGCAAAGCCGGCAAACTGCCGGCGCGACACATCGGCGTGGACTACGAACTCGAATACGGCATGGCGCGGCTGGAAGTGCACGAAGATGCGCTGGAACCCGGTGCGCGCGTACTGCTGGTGGACGACGTGCTGGCGACCGGCGGGACCTTGCTGGCGGCGCGCGAGCTGGTCGAACGGCTGGATGCGCGCATCGCCGGCGCGAGCGTGGTGATCGAACTGGAATTCCTGAAAGGCCGTGCGCGCTGGCGCGACGGCGTGCCGCTGCAGTCGCTGTTGCGCTATTGAAGGGACCTTTGCACAAGCTACTGCGCTCGTCGGCTTGCGCGCCGGCGGTGCGAGGATCAGGCCCGGTACATGGATGTACCGCTTCGGGGGCCAAGGAATCCTCATGTACTGACGTGTACACCCCGGTTCCTGCGCTCCGGCGTCGCGCAACCTGCCTTCGCTCGCTCCGCTTCCGCAAAGGTTCCTCATCGCGGCGCGATCGAGAGGCTTCGCACGTACACCAGTTCGCAGGCGCCGCCGCCGGTGTCGTCGCGTGTGAGAGAACTGCGCCACTTCCAGCCGCCCGGCTTGTCGGCTTCGACCAGATAACCGTCCAGCGTGACCACATCGCCGATGCGGACCCGCTTCAGGGCGCGCGTGACGGCCGCATCGGCGGGGATCATGTGCATGTTGGCGCTGTGCGTTTCGATTTCCCGGCGCGGAATCGGGAATTCGCGCACCTGCCAGTGATAGAAACGCCCGCCCTGGTCGATGTCGATGTTGCGCAGGATCGCGCTGTCGGACATGCGGCCCCAGCCCAGCGCCAGATCGGTCGGCGAGAGATCCGATTCGGCATCGAAATGGTAGTCGTCGCGCGAGAGCACGCGCGCGGTCAGCGAGAACTTCGCCAGCGGATGCAGCGAGGCACCCTTGAAGGCGACGGCGGGTTGCGGTGCATCGAACTCCGTTTGCGCCGGATTGTCCGGCGCGAGTACGCCTGCTGCGCGTGCGATCGGCCGAGCATTCCACCACGACCAGCCGGCGCAGAGCGCGATCGCGAGCAACAACCACGCGAACCAATGCCGCATCGGAATTCCGCTGTGACGCTGCGCTGGATGTCGGGCGCACCGCAGCGCGCGTGAAAGCTCAGTCGAAATCTTCGGCCAGCACGTTGCGCTGCGCCGTGCTCAACCGCTGCTCGACGCGGCAGGCTGGAAGAGCGACACGGATGGAGACATCGGCACCACGTCTGAAATCCCCGATCATCTCCTCATCCAGTTCGAAACGCAGGAAGTGCACCGCGGAAGTCTTGTCCTCGTTGCTGCGCGGCAGGTCTTCGTCCGCGATCGCGCGTACCGGCGGGTGGCCTTCGACCTGCAGGAAGATTTCGTGTTCGATGCCGCGCAGCTTCGCCAGCTCGCGCTTGCGCACCTCGGCGTCCTCGTATTCGATCAGCATGGTGGCCTTGAGGTTGTGGCCGTCGGGGATCAGCGGGTTGTAAGCCTGCAGTTCTTCCTCGATGCCGCCGGGCTCGAAGATCTTTTCCGTCCGCAGGATTTCCTGCACCTGGTACTGGATGGTCAGGCGATCCTCGAACAGCAGCGTGAGGTGCTCACCGACGTGGACCTTGCGCGCCTTCTTGTGCGCCATCGCGCGCTCGCGAAACGTCTTGCGTTCGCGCGCGTAGGCTTCGAGGGAAAGAAGGTCGGACGGGGCGAGCGGATGCATGTCAGATTCCGTAGGCCTTGCGCAGCAACGTGACCGGATGCATCTGCCCGGGGTGATCGTCCAATCCATGCGCGAGATGCGCACCGGCCATCGGACAATCGCTGGTGAACATGGGCGCTTCGGATTGCTTGATGCGCGTCTCGACGGGTTTGGCGATCTTGCGCGCGAGCGGATAAGTCTCGGTACGCACGCCGTAAGTGCCGTCGTGACCGGAGCAGCGTTCGATGGTCACGATCTCGGTATCCGGAACCAGCGACAGCACATCGCGCGTTTTCGGACCGATGTTCTGCACGCGCTGATGGCAGGGCACATGCCAAGCCACTTTGCCGAGCGCGTTCTTGAAATCCGTCTTCAGCAACCCGGCCTTGTGACGCTCCATCAGGTATTCGAACGGATCGAAGAACGCGCGCTGGACCAACCGCACGTCTTCATCGTCCGGAAACAGCAGCGGAAGTTCCTGCTTGAACATCAGCACGCAGGAGGGAATCGCTGCGGTGAGATCGAAGCCGGCGCACGCCGCTTTCGCCAGCACCGGGATGTTCTCGTCCTTGTACTTTTCGATCGACTTCAAATCCCCCAACTCCAGTTTCGGCATGCCGCAGCAGGCCTCGCGCTCGATCAATGTCACCACGACGCCGTTGTGCGCGAACACCTCGGCCAAATCTTCAAGCACCGTGGGCAGCACGCTGTCGCAATAGCAAGTGGCGAAGATCGCGATCTTGCCGCGCGTCCGGCCCGAGGGCTGCGCCTCGCCTCGCCCATTCAACTTCCGCAGCCGTTTGCGCCCACGCGGATGCTGGTATTCCGGTACCCGGGCATCAGGATGCACGTGCAATGTCTTGTCGAGCAGCTTGCGCGCGGGCTTGCTGCGATTGAGCGCATTCACGGTTTCGGCGATGACGGGAATCGAGGCGATGCGCCCCACGGTCGTGGTGCTGGAGAGCACCTTCGAGCCGAAACCCGCGCCATCCTTTTTGAATGCCACCGCCTTGGCGCGCAACATCAGGTGCGGGAAGTCCACGTTCCAGGGATGCGGCGGGACGTACGGGCACTTGGTCTGGTAACAGAGATCGCACAGATAGCACTGCTCGACGACCTTGCGGTAATCGGATTTTGCGACGCCGTCGACCTCCATCGTTTTCGATTCGTCGATCAGGTCGAACAGGGTCGGAAACGCCTGGCACAGGCTCACGCAGCGCCGGCAGCCGTGGCAGATCTCGAAGACGCGCTCGAGCTCCTTGTCGAGCGTGTCGGCATCCCAGAACGCTTCTTCGCGCCAGGCCACAGGATGGCGCGTCGGCGCATCGAGGCTGCCTTCGCGGGCTTCTCTGGTGGATTCAGACGGCATTTCTTGCATCCCCGTACGAGCAAATCATCGCAAGCAGCCGTCCTTGGTGCATGACGCCGGCCCGGCCATCCCCGGCCGGACGCTCGCCGGCGCGAGATGCCATTACTCGCGCCATTCATGGCGCTCGCCCTTCAGGCCAGCTCCGCTGTTGCGCGCGTTCCAGACGCGCGCAGTCAAGGCATCTCGCGAAAGCCGCGGCTCACCCCAGTTCGTTGAGCGCCTTGGTGAACCGGTTGGCATGCGAGCGTTCAGCCTTGGCGAGCGTTTCGAACCAGTCGGCGATTTCGTCGAAGCCTTCCTCGCGCGCAGTCTTGGCCATGCCCGGATACATGTCGGTGTATTCGTGGGTCTCGCCCGCGATCGCGGCTTTCAGATTGTTGCCGGTGTTGCCGATCGGCAGGCCCGTGGCGGGATCGCCCACCGCTTCCAGATGCTCGAGATGGCCGTGCGCATGGCCGGTCTCGCCTTCGGCGGTGGAGCGGAAAACCGCGGCCACGTCGTTGTAGCCCTCGACATCGGCCTTGGAGGCGAAATAAAGATAGCGGCGATTCGCCTGCGATTCGCCCGCGAACGCGGCCTTCAGGTTGTCCTCGGTTTTGGAGCCTTTGAGATTGCCCATGACACACCTCTCTTGGAGTGGACGTCGAGCCACGCAGCGTAGTCGTTGCGCGCCATCGAGGCGAGCGTAGCGCGCCGTGATGACTTCAGGAAATTGATTGAAGCAATCGAAAAGATAGGCTGGGGCTATAACCGCGGATCCTTCAGCGGTGATACTCGCCCGCGGCTTCGGGCTGGTAGCGGATCGCGGTCACCCGCAATCTCAGCGTTCCGCCGGGCGCCGGCCAGTCGATACCCTGGCCCACCCTGAGCCCCAGCAGCGCCATGCCGACCGGCGCCAGCACGGAGACCCTCGATTGCGCCGCATCCGCGTCGCGCGGATATACCAGCGTGAGTTCGTGCATGCGGCCACTGCCTTCCTCCACGCATTCGGCAATGGAATTCATGCTTACGACATCGGGCGGCAAATCCTTCGGCTCCAGGACTTGCGCGCGTTCGAGTTCCTCCTGCAGCGCGGCAGCGCCGGGCTGGTCGCGATATTGTGCGGACTCCAGCATTGCCTCCAGGCGCTGCAGGTCCAAGCTGGAAATCGTGATGGCGGGAATCCCGGGTGCGTTCATGGGCCTTCCTTGATGGCAAATGCACCGTAACAGAATTGCGCCGATTACGCGGCGCGTCTCCGCAGCCGCTGCTTTCCTTTCGGCTCGGGAGCGCGCGAGGCAGCCGAATGCGCATCCAGCAATTCGCGCGGTAGTTCGCGGAACACCTGCGCCAGCCGCTTCAGGAACGGCGCCAGCGCGGAGCTCTTGCGCCAGATCATCGCGATGCGGCGACTCGGCGCACGGCCGCGAAACTCGATCAGCCTGACATTCTCCGGCTGCGCCACCGGCGGCTTGACCGCCAGCACCGGCAAGAGTGTCGCGCCGACGTCGGCGGCGACCATTTGTCGCAGGGTTTCCAGACTGGTCGCACGGAAGCCGGTTTTCTCGCCGGCGCCGCTCATGCGGCAGACCTCCAGCGCCTGGTCGCGCAGGCAATGGCCGTCTTCCAGCAGCAGCAGGCTCTGGTTCTCCAGATCGTCGAGCTTCAGTGCGCGCGCGTGCGCGAGCGGATGATCCTGCGGCACCGCCAGCAGGAACGGCTCCTCGAACAGGAACTCCGCGTGCAAGGTGTCGTCGTGGATCGGCAGCGCCAATACGCCGGCGTCGAGTTTTCCTTCACGCAGGCGCTTCAATACTTCCTCGGTCTTTTCTTCGACCAGCAACAACTCCAGTTTCGGGAAGCGCACGCGCACCGCGGGAACCACATGCGGCAACAGGTACGGACCGAGCGTGGGGAAGATGCCCAGCCGCACGCTGCCGGCTTCCGGGTCGCGCGTGCGCCGCGCGATGCCCCGGATCTGTTCCACCTCGTTGAGCACGTCGCGCGCGCGCGCGGCGATCTCGCGCCCGGTTTCTGTCAGCAGCACCCGTCGTGGCGTGCGTTCCACGAGCTTCACGCCCAGTTCTTCTTCCAGCTTGCGGATCTGGGTGGAGAGCGTGGGCTGGCTGACGAAGCTGGCGGCGGCAGCGCGGCCGAAATGGCGGTGCTCGGCCAGGGCCACCAGATATCGCAGGTCGCGCAGGTTCATGCATCGATAGTAGTTGCCTATCAATCCAATGACAACTATCGATTTGAACGATTGCCGGATTGACCTTATCTTGTCCCTCGTGGTCGAAGTGGTGGGCCTGATCGCAAGCCATTCACGACGATCGATTCCGCTTTCCCATGAACCGCAGCAAACAGGAGCAAGAGATGCTTACCGTTGGAGACAAGTTTCCCCAGTTCAACCTCAAGTCCACCGTGTCCATCGAAAACCTGGACAAGGCCTTCTTCCCGATCAACAACGATACCTATCGCGGCAAGTGGCTGTGCGTGTTCTTCTATCCCAAGGACTTCACGTTCGTTTGCCCGACCGAGATCAAGGGCTTCGGTGACCTGAATTCGCAATTCGCCGATCGCGATTGCCAGATCCTGGCGGGCAGCACCGACAGCGAGTTCGTGCACTTCGCCTGGCGCAAGGACCACAAGGACCTGCGCGACCTGCCGTTCCCGATGCTGGCGGACATCAACAAGGATCTGTCGCGCGCGCTCGGCATTCTGGATGAAGAAGGCGTGGCGCGACGTGCGACGTTCCTGGTCGATCCCGATGGCGTGATTCGCTTCGTCTACGTCACGGAAGGTTCGGTCGGGCGCAACCCGTCCGAGGTGCTCCGTGTGCTGGATGCATTGCAGACGGATGAGCTGTGTCCCTGCAACTGGACGCAAGGCCAGGAAACGCTCAAGGCGGCTTGAACCGAGCGCGCTGTTCTCCTTTCCCTTCAAGGAGAAGGTCGGAATGGGGAGGGTGTTGATCCCGGTAAACCATCCCCTCCCGACCGTTGGTAGCTCGGACGTCCCTGTCCTCGCAACCGACCCCGCCCTTTGCTCCTGCTCCGGGCGCGGGTCGGCGCGCGAACCTGCGGTTCGCAAACGCGCCGACTCGCCCTTGAAGGGGAGGCCATAAAAGCCAAGTCACGACATGATTCCGACATGACCCTCGAACAAATCAAATTCTCTTTGCCCGATTACGCGAAGGACCTGCGACTCAATTTCGATTCGGTATTGAGCGAGCATGGTGCGGCGGGCCTGACGCAGAAGCAGATCGCATTGATGGCGCTGGCTTCGGCGATCGCCTCACGGCACGAACCTTTGACGCAGGCCATCGCGCAGTTCGCATCGCAACATGCCGATGATGCCGAACTGAACGGCGCCCGCGCTGCGGCGGCGATGATGGCGATGAACAACATCTACTATCGTTTCACGCACCTGGTCGGCAACGAGGAGTTCGCGACCCTGCGTGCCGGCCTGCGCATGAACGTGATGGCCAATCCGGGCGGATCGAAGATCGACTTCGAACTCGCGTCGCTCGCGGTCTCCGCGATCAACGGCTGCGGCAAGTGCATGGAGTCGCACGAGAAGACCTTGCGCAAGCACGAGGTCTCGGCGCAAGCGATCCAGAGCGCGGTGCGCATCGCCGCAGTGACCCACGCGGTGGCGGTGACGCTCGAGCAAGCCTCGGCCGGCGCGGGCCTCGCCGAGGCCGCATAGATTCAGCGTCGCTTGCGCGGAGAAGTTACGCGGCCGCGCACGGGTTTTTCATAGCCCGTGAAGCGGCCGCGCAGTTCGCCGATGTCCTCGATGCGCGGATAGACGTCGCCCAACTCCGCGATGACCGCGTCGATCAGCAGACTGAAGAGCGTCATGATCGCGCCCATGTTGTGCCAGGCGCGTTCGGGCCGCGTGGGCACCATCAATGTGAGCGGCGTCAGATCATTGGCCCAGTAGCACAGCGAATCCGTGACCA
>DASXWZ010000255.1:0-3877 GCA_036503375.1 Rhodanobacteraceae bacterium
TTAATCTTCTTCGAAACGGTTCGCGTCGCGGTTCTTGCGCACGCGCCGTGGATTCCAGATGCGCCCGTTCATCGCGATCCACACGCCGTCGTCCAGCGCCTGCACGGCGCCGACCGCGCAGCCGATGTTGAACACCGCGTCCGAACCTTGGAAGCGCGCGGGATTCAACGCGCCGGTCAACACGATCACCTTGCCCGCGATGCCTTCCAGCGTGCGCGCGGTTTCCACCATGGTGTCGGTGCCGTGCGTTACCAGAACGTGGCGGTTCGCCTGCTGTTCGATCGCTGAGCGGATCGCCGCGCGATCCGCATCGGTGATGTCCAGGCTGTCCTTGCGCAGCACCGATATCACGTCGAAAGCGAACGCGACGCCGAGCTGGCCCAGGATCTCGCCGATCTGCGGCGCGCCGATCTGGTAGTCTGATTTGGCGTCGAAATACACCTTGTCGATCGTGCCGCCGGTGGTGATGACGGTGAGGCGCTGCATGGTCGGCGGGGTCCGGGAGCGGGACCGGAGATTATCGCAAAGCCGTTGCAGCGGCGTCGAATGCGGGCCGTGCATCTGCATGGCGGCTGCGCGCCTGGCATAATCCGCCGTCTTTTTTCAGGCCCGGCAGCCCTGCGGGGCACCACGGAGTTCCGATGAGTTTCTCGCTGATATCGGTGGCACATGCCGCCGCCGCGCCCGCCGCCACTTCGGCGTCCAATCCGCTGATCACGTTCCTGCCGCTGCTGATCCTGTTCGGCATCTTCTATTTCATGCTGAT
Source organism: Rhodanobacteraceae bacterium (assembly GCA_036503375.1). Taxonomy (GTDB): domain Bacteria; phylum Pseudomonadota; class Gammaproteobacteria; order Xanthomonadales; family Rhodanobacteraceae; genus 66-474. The sequence goes on from DASXWZ010000255.1 coordinate 767, forward strand.
CCGTCCGCAGATGAAACGGCAGAAGGAAGTGCGCACCATGCTGAGCCAGCTTGCGCGCAACGACGAAGTGATAGCGGCCGGCATCGCCGGGCGCGTGGACGAGATTGGCGAGTCCTTCGTGACCGTAGAGATTGCGCCGAACGTGAAGATCCGGGTGCAGAAGGGCGCGATCACGCAAGTGTTGCCCAAGGGCACTCTTAAATCTTCGTGATGTCGAATGCCTCGACTTGCCGCATCCGGTAAACACAAACCATGAGTGATTTTCCCCGCTGGAAATACGCGCTGGTCGCGATCGTGCTCGCGCTGGGCCTGCTGTATGCCGCGCCCAATGCGTTTCGTCCGCAGCCGGCGGTGCAGATCTCGGCCAATCGCGGCGCGACCGTCGATGCGGCGCTGACGCAAAAGGTCGAGGACATCCTCGACAAGTCGAAGATTCCTTATCAGGACGTCGCCATCGAAGGCGATCGGCTGCTGGCGCGCTTCGCCAATACCGACGTTCAGTTGCATGCGTCGGATACCCTGCGGCTCTCGCTCGGTGACAACTATACGGTGGCGCTGAATCTCGCCAGCACCGTACCGCACTGGCTGGAGTCGATCGGCGCGCACGCGATGCCGCTGGGCCTGGACCTGCAGGGCGGCGTGCACTTCCTGATGCAGGTGGACCAGAACGCGGTGCTGGTGAAGCAGCAGCAACGTTACCTGGACGACATTCGTTCGGTGCTGCGCGAGAAGAACATCCGCTACGACTCTGTCGGTCCGAGCGGGCAAGGCGTGCAGGTGGTACTGCGCTCGACCGCCGATCGCGATGCGGCGTACAAGGCGATCGCCGCCGATGAGCAGGACCTGACGATCACCGATACGACCACGCCGGGCGGCGCGCCCGCGCTGCAGGCCAACATAAAGCCCGACAAGATCACCGAACTGGCGCAGAACACCATCCGCCAGAATGTCACCACGCTGCGAAACCGCGTCAACGCGCTGGGCGTGTCCGAGCCGCTGATCCAGCAGCAGGGCGATACGCGCATCGTGGTCGAATTGCCGGGCGTTCAGGACACCGCCGCGGCCAAACGGATACTGGGCGCCGTGGCGACGCTGGAGTACCACGCCAACGACGAAAACGTGAATCCGTTCGAAGTGGAGAAAAGCGGCAACGTACCGCCGGAGGACAAGCTCTACCACGACAAGGACGGTCGACCGGTCGTGCTGAAGAAGAAGATCATCGTCAGCGGCGACGAACTGGTCGACGCCAACCAGGGTTACGATCAGCAAACCGGTACGCCGGACGTCGACGTGACGCTCAATTCCGCCGGCGCGCGCAAGATGCTGGACTTCACCACCCAGAACGTCGGCAAGCGCATGGGGGTGGTGTACATCGAGCGCACGCCCGAAACGAAGATCGTCGACGGCAAGGAAGTGCATTCGGCCAAGACCACCGAAACGGTGATCAACAACGCCACCATCCAGGGCGTATTCGGCAAGCGCTTCCAGACCACGGGCCTGGGCCAGCAGGAAGCGCAGACGCTTGCCGTGATGTTGCGCTCCGGCTCGCTGGCAGCGCCGGTCGATATCGTCGAGCAGCGCGTGATCGGACCGTCGCTCGGCCAGGACAACATCCGCAAGGGCGAACGCGCGGTGATCCTGGGCCTGCTGCTGGTGCTGGCAGCCGCGGCGGTCTACTACAAGCTGTTCGGCCTGGTGGCCGACATCGCGCTGTTCTTCAACCTGGTGATCCTGATCGCGGTGATGTCGGCGATCGGCGTCACCCTGACGATGCCCGGCATCGCCGGTATCGTGCTGACTCTGGGTATGGCGATCGATGCGAACGTGCTGATCTGCGAACGCATCCGCGAGGAATTGCGCAACGGTTCAACGCCGCTGGCCTCGATCCGCGCCGGTTACGAAAAAGCTTGGTCGACGATTCTGGACGCCAACGTCACGCATCTTCTCGCGGCATTGGGATTGATGACGCTGGGCTCGGGCGCGATCAAGGGCTTCGGCATTACGCTGTTCATCGGCATCCTCACCTCATTGTTCACTTCGGTGACGGTTACGCACGCGATCACCGCTGCGATCCACGGCCATCGCAAGCTCAAGACCCTTTCGGTATAAGCGCATGGAAATTTTCAATCCCCACAGCAACATCGATTTCCTGCGCTGGCGCAAGGTCAGCATCACCATTTCGGTGCTGCTGATCATCGCCTCGGTCTTCTTCATCACCGTACGCGGGTTGAACTACGGCCTGGACTTCACCGGCGGCGTACTGGTGCAGGTGACTTACCAGAACCCCGTCGACGTGGGCGAAGTGCGCGGTGCACTGGCCTCGTCCGGATTCGAGAATGCGGTGGTGCAGAGCCTGGGCGGCACGCGTGACATCTCGATCCGCCTGCAACCCAAGGCCGATCCGGCCGCGGTCGTCGGCGGCGTGGTCAAGCCCGACCGCGTGGCCACGGACGTGCTGAAGGCCTTGCAGTCCAAGCGCGCCGACGTTTCGCTGTCGCGCCCGCCTGACTTCGTCGGCCCGCAGGTCGGCGCGGAACTGCGCAACAGCGGCATCATCGCGGTGATCGTGGTGATCGTCGGCATCATGATCTATCTCGGATTGCGCTTCGAGAAGCGCTTCGCCGTCGCCGCGCTCGCATCCGAAGTACATGACACCCTGATAACGGTCGGCATCATCGCCGCCGTGCAGCGAGAGTTCGACATGACGACGCTGGCCGCGGTGCTGGCGGTGGTCGGTTATTCGATCAACGACAAGGTCGTGGTGTTCGACCGCGTGCGCGAGATGTTCCGCACCACGCGCAAGGCCGAACCGGTGCAGGTGCTGAACCACGCCATCAACAGCACGCTGTCGCGTACCATCATCACTTCGCTGTTCACCGGCATCACCATGGCCGCGCTGTTCCTGTTCGGCGGCCAGGCGGTGCACAACTTTGCGATCACCATGCTGATCGGCATCCTGGTCGGTACGCTCTCCTCGATCTTCTTCGCCAACCCGATCCTGCTGTGGCTGGGGGTGTCGAAGAAGGACCTGATGCCGGTGACCAGGGAAAATCCGGAGCTGGCGCGGCGGCCTTGATTGTTCGCTGCCGGTGACAGGGACGCCGTCGGAGG
>DASXWZ010000256.1:0-3773 GCA_036503375.1 Rhodanobacteraceae bacterium
GGGCATGCGATCATCCATGATCGCGAAGACAACGGCGGAGCGGAAGATGCGCAGTTTCGAGGAAGTGCGTTCGCACCTGTGCGGCAAGTACAAGCTAAAGACCAATGATCCTTACCTGCTGAGTTTCGATCTGGAGGTACGCGACGGCCGCCACCAGGGCATGTACCTGGTGGAGATGGAGGGCGAGGACGGCCATCGTCATTTGCGCGTCTCCACGCCGATCGGCCCGCTGGCCGGCATGGATGCCAAGCGCTGTTTGCGGTTCAACTGGGAACAGCGCACCGGATATCTGGCGGTAAGCGATCTGGACGGCGCGCCGTACCTGCACCTCTGCGAGAACCGGCCGTACTCCCTGCTCACTTCGGCAGAACTGGACCGGGTGATCGGAGAGATCGGACCGCTGGCCGACCAACTGGAGCAGGCGATCACTGCGGCGGGCGACGCGTATTAGAGCGGGCCTTTGCGAGGCCGCGACGATTCACCGCCCCAGGCAGAAACGCCGGCTTCGCGCGCCTCGCGCCGATGGCGGATGCCGATCGCCAATCCATAGAGGCTGATCAGCAGCCACGCGATCTCCAGCAGCATCGACGCGAGATTGAACTGGTAAACCAGCGAGACGATGATCGCCGCCGCGCCGATCGCGTTGAGTAGCTGGTACACCGGACCGTTGCCGTGCAGCTTGCGCGCCTGCAGCAGGAAGAACGCCAGCAGTACGAGCAGTGTGCCGGCGATGCCGGTGATGGTGGGCCAATCGATCTGGATGGTCATTTCGCACCTCGTTGACGCACTGCCTCGAACACGACGATGCCCGCGGCGACCGACACATTCAAGCTCTCGACGCCTTTGCCGGAATCGGCTCCCGGCATCGGGATGCGCGCGAGGTGATCGCAGGCTTCGCGCGTCAGCCGGCGCATGCCCTCGCCCTCGCCGCCCAGCACCAGTGCGACAGGACCTTTCAGGTCGATGTCGTACAGCGATGCCGGTGCATCGCCTGCCAACCCGGTCAACCACACGCCCGACTCCTTCAGTTGCCGCAGTGCGCGCGCCAGATTTGTGGCCGCGACGAACGGCACGCGATCGGCCGCGCCGGCCGATGCGCGCCGCACCACCGGTGTGATGCCGACCGCTCGATCCCTGGGCGCGATCACGGCGGTGACGCCGGCGGCGGCCGCGCTGCGCAGGCAGGCACCGAGGTTGTGCGGATCGGTGACGCCATCGAGCACCAGAAAGAGTGCATCGCTGCCGCCCTTCTCCACCAGCGCGGGCAAGTCATGCTCCGACAGCGGAGGCGGCGCTTCGTAACGCGCGATCACGCCCTGATGGCGGGCTTCGCCCGCAAGCTGATCGAGCGCCGCGCGCGATCGCGCATGCACGCGCACGCCCAGTCGTCTGGCTTCGTCGTTCAACGCACGCAGGCGCTGGTTGTGCGCGCCCTGCTCGATCAGTACCTCGCGCACGCGCTGCGGATCGTTGGCCAGCGCGCCTTCGACGGGGTTGATGCCGATGATCCAGGTTTCAGACATGCGCCCGGGCTTTCTTCCCGGTCGACGAGTCTTGCATCAACCTGAAATCCACCTTGCGATCTTCCATGCTGGCGCGCAGCACCTGCACGCGCACCTTGTCGCCCAGTCGATATTGCGCGCGCGTGCGCTCGCCGGACAGCAAATGCCGGATCGCGTCGAAGTGGTAGTAATCGTTCGGCAATTGCGAAACGTGCACCAGCCCGCTCACCTTGGATTCGTTCAATTCCACGAACAGGCCGAACGAAGTCACGCCGGTGATGATGCCATCGAACTGCGCGCCGACGTGCTGCTCCATCCACGCGCACTTGTAGCGCTCGTCCACGTCGCGCTCGGCTTCCTCCGCGCGTCGTTCGGCCTGCGAACAATGCGTGGCCATCGCCGACATCTTGCTGTCGGTGTAGAGATACGCATCCGGCTTGCCGCCGGACAACGCGTAACGGATCGCGCGGTGCACCAGCAGATCCGGATAACGGCGGATCGGCGAGGTGAAATGCGCATACGCATCCAGCGCCAGCCCGAAATGCCCGTGATTGGCCGGCTGATAGCTGGCCAGGCTTTGCGAACGCAGCAATACCGACTGGATCAGACCTGCATCCGCGCGATCGCGCGTCTTTGCCAGCAGTTTCGAGAAATCCGCGGGCGTGACCTTCTCGACCGGCGGCAGTTTCAATTTGTATTCGCGCAGGAATTCCAGTAGGTCTTCGTATTTCCCCGCTGGCGGCGGCGCGTGCACGCGATAGGGCGCCGGGATCTTCTTCTTGGCCAGGAACTTCGCCGCCTGCACGTTGGCGGCGATCATGCACTCCTCGATCAGCCGATGCGCATCGTTGCGCGGCTGCGCGCCCAGCGAGGCCACGTTGCCCTTCGCGTCCAGCTTGTACTTGACTTCCTCGGTGTCGAAATCGATCGCGCCCCGCCGCTCGCGCTGCTTCGCCAGCGCCCTGTAGAGCGCGTGCATGTTTTCCAGTTGCGGCAGAACCGCTTTCAGTTCATGCCGTGCGGCCGTGTTGCCTTCGCCGATCGCCTGCCACACGCGTTCGTAGGTCAGCCGTGCGTGCGAGCGCGTGATGGCCGGATAGAATTTCGCGCGCGTGGTTTCGCCGCGCGCGTCGACGTGCATCTCGCATGCCATGCACAGGCGTTCTACATCCGGGTTCAACGAACAGATGCCGTTGGACAGAGTTTCGGGCAGCATCGGCACCACGAAGCCGGGGAAATATACCGAGGTACCGCGCCTGTAGGCTTCGTCGTCCAGCGCGGTTTCCGGTTGCACGTAGTGCGAGACGTCTGCGATCGCGACGATCAACTTGAAGCCACCACCGCGCAATGGTTCGGCGTAAACCGCGTCGTCGAAATCGCGCGAATCGGCGCCGTCGATGGTGACCAGCGGGACCGCGCGCAGGTCGACGCGGCCCTTGTGTTCGGCCCTCGTGACCTTCGGCTCGACGCTTTCCGCTTCGCGCGTGACTTCCGCCGGCCAATCCTGCGGCAAGCCGTGACTGGCGATCGCCATCTCCACGACCAGCGAAGGCTGCAGCCTTTCGCCCAGTACCGAAACCACGCGGCCGATCGGACCGCGCTGCTGCGTCGGCGGATCGGTGATCTCGGCGATAACGATTTGTCCGGCGCTAGCACCGCCACGCGCATCGGGCGGGATCAAGACATCCTGGTGCAGGCGCCGGTCGTCGGGATCGACCACGACCACGCCGTGCGCCTCCACCACGCGACCCACCAGCCGTGGCGGACGCCGCTCCAGCACTTCGTTGATCGCGCCCTGCCGACGGCCGCGCCGGTCCATGCCGACCACGGACGCCAGCACGCGATCGCCGTGCAGCACCTGGCGCATCTGCGCGGGCGACAGATACAGATCTTCGCCACCTTCGTCGGGGCGCAGGAAACCGTAGCCTTCGGCGTTCGCCAGCACGCTGCCGGCGATCAGATCCAGCTTGCGCGCGGGCGCGAAATCGCCGTGACGGTTCTGCAGCAGTTGCCCATCGCGCAACATCGCGCGCAGGCGCTTGTCCAGCGCATCGCGCGAGCGCTCGTTGCCGATATGCAAGACACCCGCGATGGCATCCGCGCCGATCGGCTCGCCATGCCGCGACAGCAATTCCAGGATCGCCTCGCGGCTGGCGATCGGGTGTTCGTACCGCTGCGCCTCGCGCGCAGCATGCGGATCGTGCAATACAGGCGCGTTCCGCTGCGAGCGCTTTGGCGGGTTTCTTGATGGGTTCCTGCGCGGGGGCTTGG
>DASXWZ010000257.1:0-3348 GCA_036503375.1 Rhodanobacteraceae bacterium
GACAAGGTCGGACAATTGCCGGCACCGGAACAGGCCATGGACCTGCAACTGGATTTCGAGCGCGCGCTGCGGCAGTTGTCGGCCGCCGAACAGACGGTGTTGCTGCATTGCGTACAGATGGGGCTGAGCCATGAAGAGGCCGCTTATGTACTGGCGATGCCGCTCGGAACGGTGAAATCGCACGTGACGCGTGGCAAGACGAAATTGAAGGCATGGCTGGCGGCCTGGCACGAGGCCGCCGGCGAGGAGCAAACATCATGAACCATGATCGGAATGATGCGATCGAGGCGCTGTTGCGCAAGCAGTTCGAAGGTCCGGTGCCCGACGAGGGGTTCAGCCGGCGGCTGATGCAGCGGCTGCCGCATCGCCGCCGTGTCGCGTGGCCGATGTGGGGCGGAATCCCGCTGGGCGCTGTCGCGTGCTGGCTGGCCCTGCTGCGCTCGCCGTTGCTGCGCATCGGTTGGCGGGACTGGGTGAGCGGCCACTGGTCCGCGTCTGCCATCACCATATTGCTGGCGATGCTGGGCATGGTCATGCTGGCCCTGATCTGGAGCGTGGCGGAGGCCGACGATCGCTGAAGTGCGTGTGGAGCGTGCGAGCAGGCGAAAGCACACCGCGCTGCCCGGCGATCACGAGCGCGATCACACTTCCAGCGAAGCCAGGTCGCCTTTCTCTTCCAGCCAGGTGCGGCGATCCGAAGCCCGCTTTTTCGCCAGCAGCATGTCCATCAATTGCGCCGTCGCGGCGTCGTTGTCCACGGTGAGCTGTACCAGCCGGCGCGTATCGGGATGGATGGTCGATTCGCGCAACTGCGCCGGATTCATTTCGCCCAGTCCCTTGAAGCGCGTGACGCTGACCGCGCCCTTGATCTTCTCGCGCTCGATGCGCGCCAGCATCGCCTCGCGTTCGCCGTCGTCGAGGCAGTAGAACACCTGCTTGCCGACGTCCACGCGGAACAGCGGCGGCATGGCCACGAACACGTGACCTTCGCGCACCAGCGCCGGAAAGTGGCGCAGGAACAGCGCCGACAACAACGTCGCGATGTGCAGGCCATCGGAATCCGCGTCGGCGAGGATGATCACCTTGCCGTAGCGCAAGCCGGAGAGATCGTCCTTGCCCGGATCGCAGCCGACCGCGATCGCCAGATTGTGGACTTCCTCCGATGCCAGCACGGAACCCGATTCCACCTCCCAGGTGTTCAGGATCTTTCCGCGCAGCGGCAGGATCGCCTGATAATCCTTGTCCCGCGCCTGTTTCGCGGAGCCGCCGGCCGAATCGCCTTCCACCAGGAACAGCTCGGTGCGGTCGGGATCGGATGATGCACAATCGGCCAGCTTGCCCGGCAGCGCCGGGCCTTGCGTGATCTTCTTGCGCACGACTTGTTTCGCGGCCTTCAATCGCGCCGAGGCGCGCTCGATCGCCAGTTGCGCGATGGCTTCGCCGGTTGCGACGTGCTGGTTCAGCCAAAGCGAAAACGCATCGTGCAGCGCGCTTTCGACCGAAGCGGCGGCCTCGCGCGAACTCAGGCGCTCCTTGGTCTGGCCGGCGAACTGCGGATCGCGCATGCGCACGCTGAGCACGAACGCCAGTCGATCCCACACGTCTTCTGGCGCCAGCTTCACGCCGCGCGGCAGGAGATTCCGCAATTCGCAGAATTCGCGCAAGGCATTGGTCAATCCGGAGCGCAACCCATTGACGTGCGTACCGCCCTGCACGGTGGGGATCAAATTGACGTAGCTCTCCTGCACCAGCTCGCCTTCAGGCAGCCAGGCCAGCGCAACGTCGATGCCGCCACCGCCATCGCGTTGCAGATGTTGCACGAACAGTTCTTCGGGAAGACACGGCGCGCCCTGCAATTCGGATTTCAGGTAGGCGGCCAGGCCGTCTTCGTAATGCCATTCCTCGCGTTCGCCCGATGCCTCGTCCAGCAAGCGCACGGTCAGGCCGGCGCACAGCACCGCCTTCGCGCGCAACAGGTGCTTCAGTTTCGGCAGCGAGATCTTGGGCGAATCGAAATACTTTGGATCGGGCAGGAAGCGCAGCGTGGTGCCGGTCGCGCGCTTGGGCACCTCACGCAACATTTCCAGCTTGTCCAGCGGTTCACCCTGCGCGAAACGCATGCGGTACTCGTGGCCTTCGCGACGGATGGTGACTTCGAGATGTGAAGAGAGCGCATTCACCACCGACACGCCCACGCCGTGCAGGCCGCCGGCGAAGCTGTAATTGCGCTCGTTGAACTTTCCGCCCGCATGCAGGCGGGTCAGGATCAGTTCCACGCCGCTGACACCTTCTTCCGGGTGGATGTCCACCGGCATGCCGCGGCCGTCGTCGCTTACCTCCACCGAGCCGTCGCCGTGCACGATGACCTCCACCGTGCGCGCGAAGCCGGCCAGCGCCTCGTCCACGGAGTTGTCGACGACCTCCTGCACCAGGTGATTGGGACGGCTGGTGTCGGTGTACATGCCGGGCCGGCGGCGCACCGGCTCCAAGCCGGTCAGCACCTCGATGTCGGCAGCGTTGTAGCGGGTGGAAATCGGCATGGATGCGATTCGGTCGTACGATGGATCAGCCGGGCAGCATGGCGAAGCGCGGCGGAACGGTCAATGCGGGCGCGCCTTTCGCGGGTTCGAAAACTATTCAGCTCCCGTTTGCCGCGTCGGCGGATGATTCGCGCGCGCCAACGAGGGGGCGCGCTCATCAACCTTCCAGGAGTAGCATTCATGCGCAAACTCATCCTCCCGGCGCTCGTCGCCGTGGCGTTCTCCCTCCCTGCGTTCGCGCAGGACACCAGCGCGCCGGCGCCGGCTTCCACCGCCAGCCACGCGATGTCGTCCTCCAGCATGTCCTCGCAGGGCAGCATGGAACACAAGAGCAGCAAGCATCACAAGCACCATCACCACAAGAAGGCCGCAAGCTCCTCGAGCAGCGCAGCGCCGGCATCGGCATCGACCAGCCACTGAACTTCCACAGGATTCACTGCGGATCTGGACGCCCCGGGAAACCGGGGCGTTTTTTTGCTTCGGCGGCGCGTGAATGTATGGAATGTGAAAGCCGCCGCGGGATTCAGGGAGGGTTTGTGCCCTGCGGCAGAGGATGATCGGGCGGATCGCGAGCAATACCGCGCCCCTTCACCGACACAGGAGTTTCACCATGCGCAAGCTCATTCTCCCCGCGCTGATCGCCGCCGTGTTCGCGGTGCCCGCGCTCGCCCAGGACGCGCAGACCCAGAGCACCACGACGACCACGGCGCAGACGGCGGAACCCGTGGTATCCAGCGACGTCAAGCAGCAAAGCTCCACGGCCACCAGCACGACCGGTCCGGTGACGACCCAAACCCAGACTTCAACC
>DASXWZ010000258.1:0-5991 GCA_036503375.1 Rhodanobacteraceae bacterium
CCGCATCGGTACCGGCATAGAGCAGGCCCGCACGCACCGGATCGGCGCGCACCACGCTGACGTAATGATCCTTCGGCAAACCGTTGTCCGTTTCGGTCCAGGTCTTGCCGAAATCGTGGGTGCGCCAGACATGCGGCGCGAAGTCATCATGGCGGTGGTTGTCGGCCGCGGCGTACGCAGTGCCCGCCTGCAGCGCGGAAACATCCAGCGACGAAATCTTGGTCATGGTCGCGATGCCCTTGGGCGTGACATCGTTCCATTGCGCGCCGCCATCGCGCGTGTTGTAGATCATGCCGGAATCGCTGCCGGTCCAGAGCTCGTTGTCATCGCGCGGCGACGCGGCGATCGAATAGATCACGCCGTAACCGCAGACGCGCGCATCCGCGATCGCGATCTTGTCGCTGCAGTTTTTCGCATCCGGATCCTGCCCGGTGAGATCAGGGCTGATCACGCTCCAGTGATCGCCGCGATCGGTGGAACGGAACAGCACCTGCGCGCCGAAGTACAGCACGCCCTGGTTCTGGTGATTGCGCCTCGCGACCAGCGGAGTGATCCAGGTGTAGCGATATTTCGTCGTGGTCGGCTTCGCGCCGTAGCTGGTGATCGGCCACGGCGAAACATTGGTTACCTGTCCGGTGCGCGCATCGAAGCGGCTCAAGCGTCCACCCAGACCCGTGCCGTACACGATCAACGGATCGATCGGATCGGGTACGTCGTAATCGCGCTCGTCGCCGCCGACCGGATGCCAGTCGCGGAAACTCAGCGCGCCGTAATCGCTGCGCGAGGCGATGCCGACCGTGCCGGAATCCTGCTGGCCCGAATACACCCAGTATGGAAAACGATCGTCCGCCGCGAGGTGGTAGAACTGTCCTGTCGGCTGGTTGTACCAGCTCGACCAGGTCTTGCCACCGTCGACCGTGATCACCACGCCCTGATCGGCGGCAGTGATCATGTGATCGGGATATTCGGGATTGATCCAGAGATAGTGGTAGTCGTCGCCGCCCGGCGCGCCCTTGATGATCTCCCACGTCTTGCCGCCGTCGCGCGATTCGCGGATGGATTGCCCGGCCGAATAGACGACGTCCGGATTGCGCGGGTCGACCACGATGCGGCTGAAGTAGTCGTTCTCCAGCCAGCCTTCGGAACTCACGCGCTGCCAGTGTGCACCGCCGTCGTCGCTGCGATACAGGCCGCCCTGGTTTTCGCTTTCCGCATGCGGCACGTTGCCGCTGCCGGTCGTCGACGCATCGATTACCGCGTACACGCGATTGCCGCCGGCGGCCGCAACGCCGATGCGGGCCAGTTCCGCCGTCGGCCAACCGTTGCCGCTGACGCGTTTCCACGTCTTGCCGTCATCGGTCGATTTGTACAGGCCGCTACCCGGCCCGGAATTCGGCTGGAAGTACGAGAGCCACGGGTAATTGCGCACCTGCCAGGCGGCCGCGTAGAGCACATTCGGATCCTGAGGGTCGCGTGCCATGTCGACAACGCCGGTGTCGTCGTCGATATACAACGTCTGCTTCCACGTGCGACCGCCGTCGCTGGAACGGAACACGCCACGTTGATGATTCGGCCCGAAGTAATGGCCCAGCGCACCAACCAGCACGGTATCCGGATCGTTCGGATCGACCAGGATCTTGCCGATGTACTTGCTGTCGGCGAGACCGACGTGCAGCCAGGTTTTACCGCCGTCGCCGGACCTGTACACGCCGTTGCCGGACTGGATATCCCAGCGCGCAGCAACCTGGCCGCTGCCGAGATAGATCACGTCTGGATTGGAAGGTGCGATCGCGATCGCACCCATAGCCGACGCGGGCAGATCGTCGCCCAGCGATTGCCAGGTGCGGCCCGCATCGATCGTCTTCCACACGCCGCCGCCGGCCGCGCCGAAGTAATAAACGTTCGGCTGGTCGGGGATGCCCTGCGCCATCGTGCCCCAGCCGCCGCGGAACGGGCCGAGCAGGCGCCATTGCATGTCGCCCTCGAATGGCGTGGCGTTTTGCGCGGCGAAAACGGTCGGCGCCACGAACGCGCAAATGCACAGCGCCAGGGAAACCAGACGGAAACGGCGAGCGGGCATGACGAGTCCCCGGAATGGAGCAATCTCGAAACATACTCCCGTCTTGCGGTTTGCAACAAGAGCGTGAAGTCACTGCGACATGCGATCATCACCCGATGCCCGACCGCAGCGCCCACGTCCTCCCCGATGTCCTCGCGCCCGGTCTGCACGTGGTGTTCTGCGGCACCGCCGCGGGCACGCGCTCGGCGCGTGAACGTGCCTACTATGCGCATCCGGGCAATTACTTCTGGCGTACGCTGTTCGAGATCGATCTGACCCCCAAAAAACTGTCGCCGCTCGAGTTTCCGTGCGTGCCGGAATTCGGCATCGGGTTGACCGATCTCGCCAAACTGCATTTCGGCGCCGATCACGAATTGCCGCACGATGCTTTCGATGCTGCGGCGTTGAAGCGCAAGATCGTGCGATACAAGCCTGCGATAGTCGCTTTCACCAGCAAGAATGCCGCGTTCGGGTATTTCGGTCGTATGCTCGCGTATGGCGAACAGGATGAACGCATCGCGGCGAGTCGCGTGTTCGTGCTGCCCTCGCCTTCCGGGCAGGCGCGCAAATTCTGGAATATCGGGCCATGGCGCGAGCTGGCAAAAGCGGTCAAGCTATCGCGCGCACGGCAAGGGGAACAGCCATGACTTCGCATGCACGCGTCACGATTCTCGCGGCAGGATTGATCGGCGCGTTGACGGCAGGCGCTGCGCCGTCCACACAGAAGCCCGACTGGCACGCCAACATCGCGCAGATCGAGCAGGCCTACGCCGCACACACGTACACGCCGCACGCGATCACAAGCTATTTTCTGCAGCGCATCCACGACATCGATCAGTCCGGGCCGACATTGCACGCGATCATCGAAGTCAATCCGGACGCGCTGTCCGTCGCCGACAAGCTGGATGTGAACAAACATGCCGGCGCGTTGTTCGGCATTCCGGCCGTGGTCAAGGACAATCTCGACACCGCGGATCGCATGCAGACGACCGCGGGTTCGCTGGCGATGGTCGGACAACCCGCGCCGCAGGATTCGACGGTCGTTGCGAAACTGCGCGCAGCCGGTGCGGTGCTGCTGGCCAAGACAAATTTGAGCGAATGGGCGAACTACCGCTCCACGCATTCGACCAGCGGCTGGAGCGGGCGCGGCGGCCTGACCTTGAATCCCTATGCGCGGGATCGCAACGCCTGCGGTTCCAGTTCCGGTTCCGCGGTCGCGGTCGCCGCAGGTTTGGCAACCGTTGCGATCGGCACGGAAACCGACGGTTCGATCGTCTGCCCCGCCGCGGTCAACGGCGTGGTCGGAATCAAGCCAACGGTCGGGCTCGTGAGCCGCGCGGGCATCGTGCCGATCAGCCATAGTCAGGACACCGCAGGTCCCATCGCACGCAACGTCGCCGATGCCGCGCGCGTGCTGAGCGTGATCGCCGGTTCCGATCCGCGCGATCCGGCCACCGCGCAAGCCGATGCGCACAAGACCGACTACACGCGCTTTCTGGATGCCAACGCGCTGAAGGGCAAGCGCATCGGCGTGGTGCGCAAGCTCGCCGGTTACGATCCGGGCACCGATCGCGTGCTGGACGATGCGATAGCGGCGCTGCGACGCGCCGGCGCGGTCGTGATCGACAAGGTGACGATCCCGCACCTCAACGATTACGGCGATGCGGAAAACACCGTGCTGTCGTACGAATTCAAGGATGACTTGAACAAATATCTCGCAACACGCAACGGCTTGCCCGTGCACACGCTGGCCGACCTGATCGCCTGGAACAAGTCGCACGCGGATCAGGAGCTGCCGTGGTTCGGGCAGGAGTTGTTCGAGCAATCGGAGAAACGCGGTCCGCTGACCGAGAAGAAATATCTCGACGCGCTGGCGAAGTGCAGGAAATTCGCCGGCCCCGGCATCGATGCCGCGCTGCGCAAGGATCGTCTGGATGCGCTGCTGGCGCCGACCAACGGCCCGGCCTGGACCAACGATCTGGTCAACGGCGATCACGTCACCGGCGGCAGTTCATCGCCCGCGGCGGTCGCGGGCTATCCGGACGTCACCGTGCCTGCGGGCTTCGTGCACGGCCTGCCGGTGGGCGTCTCGTTCTTCGCCGGCGAGTGGAGCGAACCGACGCTGATCGGCATCGCCTATGGGTTCGAACAAGCCACGCATGCGCGGCGGGATCCGGAGTTTCGCGCGACGGTGACCAAATAGTGGTTTCGAGCGTGCCTCAATATTGCGCTTTGCATTTTGTCGTCATTCCGGGGCCGTTCGCGGCTTCATCGCGAACGGAACCCGGAATCCAGTGTCTTTTTCTGTCAGTCAAACAAAGGCACTGGATTCCCGCTTTCGCGGGAATGACGACGCTTTTGGATTTTGGAAATCCGATCAACGCAACCCCGCATTGATCTTCTCCAGCACCGCGGAACCCGGGCACAGCTCGCGCTCGCCCAGCGTGTTGAACGCCACCGGTGCGGTATCGAGGTGCGCGTGCAGGTCGGGCGCGTCCGGATCGACGTACAACAATCCGGTCACCACTTCGCCGCGCGCTTCGCATCGGTGCAGGTAATTCATCGCGGCGACGCGGTCGCCGGCTTCGTAGCTGGTCGGCAGCTTGCGCAGCCGCAACACGCTGCCGTCGTGCTGGTGCACTTCGGTCACTTCGCCCGGCGCGTAATCGACGGTGATTTCCGCGCAGGCAGGAACGAAGTCGAGACGATTGAGCGCATGATTGTGTTCGCGCACGTATTCGTAGGATTTGGTGCTGCCGGCGTGGTTGTTGAACGCCACGCACGGGCTGATCACGTCCACGAACGCCGCGCCCTTGTGCGTCATCGCGGCTTTCAGCAGCGGCACCAGTTGCGCCTTGTCGCCGGAGAAGCCGCGAGCGACGAAACTCGCGCCCAGTTGCAAGGCGAGCCCGACCATGTCCACCGGCGCGTCGGTGTTGACCGCGCCCTTCTTCGATTTCGAGCCGGTGTCGGCGGTAGCCGAGAACTGGCCCTTGGTCAGGCCGTACACGCCGTTGTTCTCGACGATGTAGACCATGTCCACGCCGCGGCGGATCGCGTGCACGAACTGGCCGATGCCGATGGACGCGGAATCGCCGTCACCCGACACGCCCAGATACAGCAACTCGCGATTGGCGAGATTGGCGCCGGTCAGCACCGAGGGCATGCGCCCGTGCACCGCGTTGAAGCCGTGCGAGGCGGAAAGGAAATAGGTCGGCGTCTTGCTGCTGCAGCCAATGCCTGAAATCTTGGCGACGCGATGCGGCTCGATGTCCAGTTCCCAGCACGCCTGGATGATCGCCGCGGAAATCGAATCGTGGCCGCAGCCCGCGCACAACGTCGAGATCGCACCCTCGTAGTCGCGGCGGGTGAAACCAACCGCGTTTCGTTGCAGCGAGGGATGATGCAGTTTGGGTTTGGGGAGGTAAGTCATGGACAGGCACCATCAAGGTCTCTTGTCATTCCGGGGCCATCGCCAGCTTCATCGGCGATGGAACCCGGAATGACCAATAATTCTTCAGTCATCGCGCACCTCCCGGCGCCGGTGTCCCGCGGCACCATCACGCCACCTTGCCACCGCGCAGCGCCATCACCTCGGCCTTGCCCATCCGCTCCCCGATTGCCTTGGCGATGAAGCGCGCGGTGATCGGCGTACCGTCGTAGTGCAGGATCGGGACAAGGCGCGCGGGGTCGATTTCGAACTGCTCGATCAACAGCGAACGCAATTGTGCGTCGCGGTTCTGCTCGACCACGAATACGTGCTCGTGCTTCCCTATGAACTCGAGCACGGAATCCGTGAACGGGTAGCCGCGCACCCGGAGTGCATCGATGTGCATCCCTTCTGCGTCGAGTTTCTCGATGGCCTCGGCCATCGACGGCGAAGTGGAACCGAAGTAGATGGCACCATGTTTCGCCGAATGCGGCGCGCGGTG
>DASXWZ010000259.1:0-3279 GCA_036503375.1 Rhodanobacteraceae bacterium
ATCGAGTCGCACGGACGCGTCAGCGAGATTGCGCTGCGGCAGGATCGGCAGTCCGTAACTCTTGGTGCCCGGCATCCATCCGCCCAGCACCAGCGCGATGCCGACCAGGATCGGTGCGGCGAACAGCGAGGCGACCCCGAGCAGTTGCAGGCGGCGGCGGTTGCGCGGATGCATCATTCCGTATCCGCTGTCCTGTTCCGGTGCATCACGAAGAAAATCACGACCGTGGCGAGCGCGAAGGTGAACCACTGGAATGCATACGCGCGATGCCGCGCCGGCGGCATTACGTCCGGCGTCCACTGCCGCGCATAGGGACTGGCCGGATCGGGATCCAGCAACAGCACGCGCGGATACACCTGCCGGCGCAAATCCACCGCGATCGCGTTCGTGTCGATCCAGGTCAGCATCTTCGGCCAGCTCGTTTCACGGTTCAGCGGATTGCCGCCGAGTTTCAGTCCCGACGCGGGCGGCGGGGCGTACAAACCGCTCAGCGCGATTTCCGTTTGCGGCACCGGCGGCAGATCCGGCAGCGACTCCCGCACGCCCTGCCTTGGCAGGAATCCCAGGTCCACCAGCAGCACGCGATCGCGGTTGTCGGGCGTGAACGGCATGAATACGTCCACGCCCAATTGTCCAGCGTGCATGCGATTGTCCAGCAGGTACACGCGGTGTGCCGCGAAGCTGCCGCGCACCTGCACATGCGGATACGCGTCCGCCGGAGCGGCGTGTTCAACCGCCGCGAACGGTTGCAGCTTCGCGGATGCCGCGTGCGCGAATCGCGCCAGCAGGATTTCCTTCTCCTGCGCGCGACGAAGCTGCCACACGCCCAGTGCGATGAAAATCGCCACACCGCACAACGTCAGCAGCACGGCGAACCACGATGGGCGGCGCAAGCTGATCACGCGCGCCGGTCATCGCGCGGAGGCGCCGCTATACTTCGCGCTTTCCCTGCAACGACCACCACCATGACGCCCGTCTTGTTCAAGATCATTCTCGTGGTGGTGTTTCTGGTGGTGCTGTGGAACCTGGGACAGGCGCTGTATTTCATGATGACCGACAAGGGCCAGAGCGGCCGCACCGCGTGGGCGCTGACCCGCCGCATCGGCCTCTCGGTGCTGCTGATCGCACTGATCCTGCTGGGCATCTGGGCGGGCTGGCTGCATCCGCATGGGGTGGGCCAATAACGGTAATTGGGATTCGGCTCGCCAGTCCGCATTCGACCGATGTACCGTCGTTCCGGCGCAAGCCGGAATCCATTTTGATTTCCTTCAAGAGCAAGATGGATCCCGGCTTTCGCCGGGATGACGAGCTTCTTGTGCTGGCGTTCCGTAATCGAACCGCGTCCTCAAAGGACATACACGAACAGAAACAGGCACAGCCACACCACGTCCACGAAATGCCAATACCAAGCCACCGCCTCGAAGCCGAAATGGTGGTCGCGACTGAAATGGCCCCGCACGCAGCGCAGCCAGATGATCGTCAGCATGATGGTCCCGAGCGTCACGTGCAGGCCGTGGAAGCCGGTCAGCATGAAGAACGTCGAGCCGTAGATGCCGGTGTGCAGCGTGAGGTTGAGGTTGGTGTAGGCCTCGTAGTACTCGTGCGCCTGCATGTAGAGGAAGCCCGCGCCCAGCATCACGGTCAGCGCCAGGAAAACCAGCAGCCGCGCGCGATTTCCGGCGCGCAGCGCGTGGTGTGCGATCGTGACGGTCACGCTGGACGAAAGCAGCAGCAGGGTGTTGACCAGCGGAATGCCCCACGGGGGCATGGTGCTGAAGGTGCCACCGACGTGTTCCGGACCGTTGCTGGGCCAGGCCGGCGCGAAGCCGCTCCACAGGAACTGGTTGGTCAGCGCGCCCACGCCCTCTCCGCCCAGGGTCGGGATGCTGATCATGCGCGTGTAGAACAGCGCGCCGAAGAAGGCGCCGAAGAACATCACTTCCGAGAAGATGAACCACATCATTCCCATGCGGAACGACACGTCCACCTGACTGTTGAAGGTGCCGCGCAACGATTCGTGGATCACCGAACCGAACCAGCCCAGCATCATGCCGATGATGGTGAGCGCGCCGATGCCGATCATCACGTGGCCGACGGTGTCGTTGCCATTGAGCCAGTTGGCAGCGCCGATCATGAACATGAAAAGCCCGACCGCGGCGACGATCGGCCAGCGGCTGCCGTGCGGGATGTAGTAAGCGCCTGGTTGCGACATATTGCGGTTCCCGGTTCTCGATGGTTTTCAGTGCCGGTGAACGATCACCAGCTGCTGGACGATACTCAACACGAAAAACGTCGCCGCGACTATCGCTAGGATTACCGCCGTACGCCTCGCAGATTGTTGCTGCCGCGATCGATTTTCCATCTCAGTGCAACACATCGCCATGCGCGAGCACGCTGTCGTCGATCACCGGCGGCGTGACGAAGCTGTGGTGCGGCGGCGGCGAGGACAGCGTCCACTCCAGCCCGCGCGCGCCTTCCCATACTTTCGCCGGTGCGCGGTTCTTCGAGAAGAACGCGCAATGGATCACCACGCCCACGAAGATCAATTGCGAGGCGCCGAACAGGAATCCGCCGATCGAGGAGATCATGTTGAAGTCCGCGAAGGCGACGTTGTAGTCGGGGATGCGGCGTGGCATGCCGGCGAGCCCGAGGAAATGCTGCGGGAAGAAGAGCACGTTCACCCAGATCGCGCTGTTCCAGAAGTGCACCTTGCCCCAGAACTCCGAATACATGTTGCCGGTCCACTTCGGCAGCCAGTAGTACACGCCGGCGATGATCGCAAAGGCCGCGCCGGTCACCAGAACGTAGTGGAAGTGCGCGACGATGAAATAGGTCTGGTTGTACTGGAAGTCGGCCGGCACCAGCGCCATCATGACGCCAGAGAAGCCGCCGATGGTGAAGAGGATCACGAAGGCGATCGAGAACAGCATCGGGGTCTCGAAGGTCATCGAACCGCGCCACATCGTGGTGACCCAGTTGAACACCTTCACTCCGGTCGGCACTGCGATCAGCATGGTCGCGTACATGAAGAAGAGTTCGCTTCCGATCGGCAGGCCGACCGTGAACATGTGGTGCGACCACACGATGAAGGACAGGAACGCGATGCAGGCGATCGCGTACACCATCGCCTTGTAGCCGAAGATCGGCTTGCGCGAGAACGTCGGGATGATTTCCGAGATGATCCCGAACGCTGGCAGGATCATGATGTAGACCTCGGGATGCCCGAAGAACCAGAACACGTGCTGGTACAGCACGACGTTCCCGCCCTTGCTCGGCAGG
>DASXWZ010000260.1:0-4370 GCA_036503375.1 Rhodanobacteraceae bacterium
TTCAGCCCATCCAGAATTTCGTCGACCTTCTCGACCGTCAGCTTCTCGTGGTAATGCCCGTCCACCACCATCATCGGGGCGCCGGCGCAGGCGGCCAGGCATTCCTCTTCGCACTTCAGGAACACGCGACCATCGGACGAGCTTTCGCCCAGCCTGATGCCGTATTTCTTTTCGCAGTGGCGCACGATGTCCTCGGCGCCGTTCAACCAGCAGGAGATGTTGGTGCAGATCGCGACGTTGTGCCGGCCGACCGGCTCCAGCGCGAACATCGAATAGAACGTCGCGACTTCGTATGCCCACACCGGCGGGATCGTCAGATATTTCGCCACCGCGGCGATCAGTTCGTCGGTCAACCAGCCACCGTTCTGCTCCTGCGCGGCCATCAGGCCCTGGATCACCGCCGAGCGCTTGCGATCCGGCGGAAACTTCGCGACCCAGTGGTCGATATGCACGCGCGTTTCGTTCGTCAACACGACATCCGGATCGACGTCTTTCACTTTTTCGAAGTTGCCGGTGGCTCTCATTCGGCAAACTCCGGGACTCGGGACTCGGGACTCGGGACTCGGGACAAATCGGCAATCTTCGACAATGCAGGCCATGGATGGCCGTGTCGAGGTGAGCTTTGCGCGCTGTCGCGATGCCGCAGCGACGATGCCGAGCGCGCGAGCAAGGCGCGACTGTTCGAGCACAAGGACGCGCGAGTTCGCGCCGGCGCGCGCGAGGCAAGGAGCAAGGGCAGTCGAGCCGACACGACGTCGGCGAGACCATCGCGTCCAGCGCGAATGGTTTTGGCTACTTTTGCCGAAACAAAAGTAGCCCGCTCGCGGCAGCGAGCGGAACCCAAAGCAATCTCGCGGTGCAGGGGCAAGGATTCCCCTCTCCCTGCCAAGTGCTGCGCACTTGGCTTCCCTCTCCCGCAAGCGGGAGAGGGGAAAAGCATAGCCAGCGTAGCGATCACGGTCATCGATCCACCTCGCCGAAAACGAGATCGTAGGTGCCCACCATCGCCACCACGTCGGCCAGCATGTAGCCGCGGATGATGGAATCCATCGAAGACAGGTGCACGAAACTCGGCGCGCGGCACTTCACGCGGAACGGTTTGTTGGCGCCATCGGAAATCATGTACACGCCGAACTCGCCCTTGGGTGCTTCCACCGCGGCGTACGCTTCGCCCGAAGGCACGGTGTAGCCCTCGGTGAATAATTTGAAATGATGGATCAGGGCTTCCATGTCCTCCTTCATGTCCTCGCGTTTCGGCGGCGCGACCTTGTAGTTCTCGATCATCACCGGGCCGGGATTGGCGCGCAGCCAGTCCACGCATTGCTTGATGATGCGATTGGCCTGGCGCATCTCCTCGACGCGCACGAGATAGCGGTCGTAGCAGTCGCCGCTGACGCCCACCGGAATGTCGAAATCCACTTCCGCGTATTTCGCGTAGGGCTGCTTCTTGCGCAGATCCCACTCCACGCCCGAACCGCGCAGCATCGGGCCGGTCATGCCCCACTGGATCGCCTGTTCGCGGGGGACGATGCCGATGCCGACCGTGCGCTGCTTCCAGATGCGGTTCTCGGTCAGCAGCTCCTCGTATTCGTCGACGCGTTTCGGAAAGGCCTCGCAAAACGCGTCGATGTAGTCCAGCATCGAACCCTGGCGCGCCTTGTTGAACGCTTCCAGGTCCTTGCCCTTGTGCCAGCGCGATTCCCTGTATTTGGGCATCTGCGCGGGCAGGTCGCGATAAACGCCGCCGGGCCGGTAGTACGTCGCGTGCATGCGCGCGCCGGAAACGGCCTCATAGACGTCCATCAGCTCCTCGCGCTCGCGGAAGGCGTAGAGGAACACCGCCATCGCGCCGAGGTCGAGCGCGTTGGATCCGATCCACATCAGGTGATTGAGGATCCGCGTGATCTCGTCGAACATCGTGCGGATCCACTGCGCGCGATCCGGCGCGACGATCCCCATCAGCGTCTCGATCGCGCGCACGTAGGCGTGCTCGTTGCACATCATCGAGACGTAATCCAGGCGGTCCATGTAGCCGATCGACTGGTTGTATGGCTTGGATTCGGCCAGCTTCTCGGTCGCGCGATGCAGCAGACCGATGTGCGGATCGGCGCGCACCACGGTTTCGCCGTCCATCTCCAGCACCAGGCGCAACACGCCGTGCGCAGCCGGATGCTGCGGGCCGAAGTTCATCGTGTAGTTGCGGATTTCGGTCGCCACGTCAATTCTCTTTCCAGTCGTCGGCGGCTTCGCCTCGCGCGGTCGCGAAACGCGAATCCTCGCGCACCACGCGCGCGACCAGCACGCGCGGGGACACCGAAGTCACGGGCTCGTAGATCACGCGTTTGGCTTCCGGGTCGTAACGCACTTCCACATTGCCGATCAGCGGGAAATCCTTGCGGAACGGGTGTCCGACGAAACCGTAATCGGTAAGGATGCGGCGCAGGTCCGGATGGCCTTCGTAGATGATGCCGTACAGATCGAACGCCTCGCGCTCGAACCAGTCGGCCACCGGCCAGATGGAAATCACGCTCGGGATCATCGGCAACGCGTCTTCCGGCGCGAATACGCGCACGCGCAAGCGCCGGTTGTTCGAGAGCGAGAGCAGATGCGTAACGGAGGCGAAGCGACGCAGTTGCTGTTCGTGCCGCGGCCGTGTGCTCCAGCTGAAGCGCCCCGGACCCGCCGCGCCTTCCACGCCGCGCGAGAAACCGCGCGATGTCGCTTCTTCCGAAGTTGCCCACTCGTCCTCGCCATAAGCGAGGTAATCCACGCCGCACAGGTCGATCAACTGCTCGAAGTGGAATTGCGGCAGGTCGCGCAACTCGCGCGCGATCTCCAGCCAGTGCATCGGCTGCACTTCGATCGTGACCTGGCCCAGGCGATCGATCACATTCGAAATGCGCTCGCCGAAATGCGCGCGCAGACGATCGGCGAGAGATTGTGTGCTCTGCTCGCTCATGTCACTTGGCGATGGTCTGCGTGCGGCGGATCTTCTTCTGCAACTGCAGAATCCCGTACACCAGCGCTTCGGCGGTGGGCGGACAACCTGGAACATAGATGTCCACCGGCACGATGCGATCGCAGCCGCGCACCACCGCGTAGGAATAGTGGTAGTAGCCGCCGCCGTTGGCGCAGGAGCCCATCGAGATCACCCACTTGGGATCGGGCATCTGGTCGTAAACCTTGCGCAGCGCCGGCGCCATCTTGTTGACCAGCGTGCCGGCGACGATCATCACATCGCTTTGCCGGGGTGACGGGCGGAAAATCACACCATAGCGATCCAGATCCAACCGCGCCGCCCCGGCGTGCATCATCTCCACCGCGCAGCAGGCCAGACCGAAGGTCATCGGCCACATCGATCCGGTGCGCGCCCAGTTCAGCAGTGCATCCACCGTGGTGGTGGCGAAGCCGCGCTGGATCACCGGATTGTCGGAGGCGGGACGCAGGATGTCGTCCACCTGCCCTTCGGGCAGCGGGTTGTGCATCACGCGGCTGACGGTCTGGATCAATCCCATCGCTTCAATCCCACTCCAGTGCGCCTTTCTTCCACACGTACACGAAGCCGACGACGAGCAGCAACAGGAACATGCCCATCTCGACCAGCGCGATCACGCCGATCTTCGAAAACACCGTCGCCCACGGGAACAGGAACGCTATTTCCAGATCGAAGATGATGAAGAGGATCGCGATCAGGTAATAGCGCACGTCGAACTTCAGACGCGCATCCTCGAATGCTTCGAAACCGCACTCGTACGGAGACTGCTTCTCCGCGGTGGGGTGACGCGGTCCGAACAGCCAGCCGATGATCAGCAGCGCGATACCGATGCCGCCGGCGACGATCAGGAACAGCAGGATGGGCCAGTACTGGGTAAGCACGGGAAGCTACGCGTCCGTCCTGGGAATCCCGGCGATTTTCGCACGCCAACGCGCGCGGCGGCAATCGTGCTCCACAAGCTTTATAACTCCCGTTCGCGTTGAGCGTAGCTCGCGCCAGCGAGCGGAGTCGAAACGCAGACCGCCCTTCGACTCCGGCGCTTTGCGCCGTAGTTCATCCTGAGCTCGTCGAAGGGCTCAGTGCGAACGGCTTGGGGCTCGGTTCGCACGCTTGACGCCCGCACCGACACAGCGCACGCTGCGCTCGCGCCACACCGGAGACCGATCATGCGCATCGCATTCCGTTCCGTGTTGCTCGCCACAGCCTTGCTCCTGCCGAGCCTGACTGCACTCGCCGCCGATGACACGCCAGTCGGCACCTGGACGCAGGTGGACGACGAAACCGGCAAGCCCAAATCCATCATCGAAATCTCCACTGCGCCGGACGGCACGCTGCAGGGCGTGGTCCGGCAGGTGCTGTTCTCCGAGCAGGGCAC
>DASXWZ010000261.1:0-4556 GCA_036503375.1 Rhodanobacteraceae bacterium
GACGGCGATGTAGCGCACCACGAGCTTCTGGCCGAACACCGTCTCGCGCTCGTATTCCTCGCACTCGATCACGGCGGTATCGCCGTACACGTTCACGCGCGGATCGCGGATTTCGATGCTGCCGGAAAAACCCGGCGGAAACGGACGCAGGCTGTCGACGATATCTTTCTTGCCTTGTCGGCGGCCGAATTCGTCCACGATCACCGCGTCGTCGGCAGCGACGTGCTGCCACACGTCCTTGCGGCCGGCGCCGATCGCGTCCATCAGCTGCTGCGACAGCGAGACGATCTCAGACCGCACTCGCGCCGATGCAGGTTCGGCGTGCACCCCGAAAGCCGCCATTGCCGCTGCGATCGAAAGTGCCGCAAGCAGGACGCGGATATGCATGGCCAAACCTCCGATCGCGCGAGTCGAGGAAGGGTAAGCCTGCAAGACCGCATGCGCGTCCATGACCAACGGCAGGGCGGAGAAGCTTGGCGCTTATCCTTCCCGCGCCACCGCGCGCTGCAGGCGCGAACCGCGCAGGCCGTAGAACACGATGTAGGCGTAGCAGGCCAGCGGCAGCACGAAGGCGTGTTGCACCCCGATGCGGTCGGCCAATGCGCCCTGCAGCACCGGCACCACCGCGCCGCCCACGATCGCCATCACCAGCAGGCTGGAGACTTTGCCGGTCAGCGCGCCGAACTCCTCGATGCCGAGCGTGAAGATGCTGGGAAACATGATCGAGTTGAACAGGCCGATCGCCACGATGCTGGCCATCGCGACATTGCCGTGCGTTAGCATCGTGGTCAGCACCAGCAGGCCCGCAACCGTCGCGAACACCGCCAGCAGTGCGCGCGTGTCGATGCGCGTGAGCAGCGCCGAACCGACGAAGCGCCCGACCATCGCACCGCCCCAGTACAGCGAGACGAACCCGGCCGCGCGCGCCTGCGACATATCGCCGATCTGCGGCAGCGAAAGATAGTTGATCATGAAGCTGCCGATCGAAACCTCCGCGCCGACGTAGAGGAAGATGGCTGCCATGCCGAACCAGACGCGGCGGTGTTTCAACGCGTCGGCGAAACGATGGTGCGAATCGTCGACGCCTTCGCTTTCCAGACGCGGCAGGTGGAACAGCCAGACCACGATCGCCAGGGCGAACAGCACCAGCGCGATGCCGATGTAAGGTCCCTGCACGCTGTGCGCCTGCTGCAGGCGGTACGCGGCCTGTTGCACGGGCGACAAGTGCGCCAGTTGTGCCGCACCCAGCACCGCGGTCGAGAGGATCAGCATTCCCCCGATCGTCGGTCCGACCATGGTTCCCGCCGAGTTCAGCGCCTGCACCAGGTTCAGGCGGCTGGACGCATATTGCGGCGAACCCAGCAGGCTGACATAGGGATTTGCGGCGACCTGCAACAGCGTGATGCCGCTGGCCAGCACGAAGAAGGCGAGCAGGAACAGCGGATACGACTGCAGCCGCGCGGCGGGGATGAACAACAACGCGCCGATACCCGTGACGCACAATCCGGCGATGATGCTGAGTCGATAGCCGAAGCGCGACACCACCTTGCCCGAAGGCAGCGACATCACGAAGTACGCGCCGAAAAAGGTGAACTGCACCAGCATCACCTGCGCGTAGTTCAACGTGAACAGCGATTTCAGGTGCGGGATCAGCACGTCGTTCAAGACCGTGATGAAGCCCCACATGAAGAAGATCCCGCTCATCACCACCATCGCGACGCGATTGCCGGTGGTGTGGCCGGGTGTCGGCTGCGCCGGACGCGGATCCCTGGTGGTGCGCATCTCGTTCATCGCTCACCCTTTCGGCAGTGTGTCGTGCAGATCCAGAGGGGGCGCGTCATCGGCCCCGTCGCCCGTTGTCATTGCAGCGGATCATGCCATGGCCGGCGGGCGATGGAACGCACGCGTTGCATCTATGTATATTCGGCCGACGAAACCGCGGTGTGCCGATGGATTGCGGACCCAGTTTCTGAAGGCCGGTTCACTGTGCGCAAGGAGTGACGGATGGTAACCCGCAGACGATTCCTGCAAGGCGCGATGACTGCGGCATTGCTGGGCCACGTGCATCCGCGCAAGGCGTTCGCCGCACCGGTGGGCAGCGAAGGCGCGGCACAACACGGCGTCTCGCGATACGTCGACCTGTTCGTCGGCACCGGCGGACACGGCCACACCTTTCCCGGTGCGGCGCTGCCGTGGGGCATGGTGCAACTTTCCCCCGATACCCATGACTCCGGCTGGGATGCGTGCTCGGGTTATCACCAGCGCGATGGCTCGATCATGGGCTTCTCGCATACACACCTGTCTGGCACCGGCGCCAGCGACATGCTGGACGTGCTGGTGATGCCCGCGCAGGGCGAAGTGTTGCTGGAGCCCGGGGCGCGCGGTTTGCCGGACGAAAATTATCGCTCGCGCTACGATGGGGCGGCGGGTGATGCACGGATTTCGCCGGACGCCGTCGGGCAGCCGGGGAAGGGTTACCGTTCCCGTTACAACCCCGACAGTGAGTTCGCGGTTCCCGGTTACTACCGAGTGCATCTGACCGATCACGACATCCTCGCGGAACTCACCGCCACGCTGCGCGCCGGACTGCACCGCTACACCTTCCATCGGAACGGTCCGGCGCACTTGATCGTTGACCTGGCGCACGGCTATCACGACGAAGCCAACGTGCCGTGCAAGGTTTCCGATGCCGAGCTGAAACTCGTAGGCAACCACACCCTGATCGGTGGCCGGCGCGTGCACCAGTGGGCGGACGGGCGTTACCTGTTCTTTGCGATGAAATTGTCGCGTCCGTTCGCTCGCGCCGTGTTGTACGACGAAGATCGCGCGCTGCCGGAATCTGCGCGCGAAGCGAGAGGCGCGCACCTGGAAGCCGCGTTGCATTTCGATGATGCCTCGCGGGCGCCGCTGCTGGTGAAGGTAGGCATATCGGCGGTGGACATCGATGGCGCGTTGCGCAACCTCGATGCGGAAATTCCCGATTGGGATTTCGAGCGCATAAAGCTCAAGGCCGCGGTCGCATGGGAACGCGAACTCGAGCGCGTCAAGATCGAAAGTCGTTCCGACGAGGTTCTGAAAACCTTCTACAGCGGTCTCTATCACACCATGTTGGCGCCCACGTTGTTCGACGATGTGGATGGCCGCTATCGCGGCATGGATCTGGCAGTGCATCAGTTGCCGAAAGATCGCCACAACTACAGCACCTATTCGCTGTGGGACACCTATCGGGCGCTGCATCCGCTGTACACGCTGTTTCAAGCCGACAAGGTGCCCGATCTGGTCGATGGTCTGGTGCGGATGACCGCGGAGAGCCCGCAAGGGCCGCCGGTGTGGCCGCTGCAGGGCATCGAGACCGGCACGATGATCGGGTATCACTCCATCGTGGTGATCGCCGAGGCGCAAGCGAAAGGGTTCACCGGCATCGATTACGAAAAGGCGTGGCCGCTGTTCCGCAAGCGCGGATTCGAGGACGACTGGCGTGGCTTGTCTTGGTACCGCAAGCTCGGCTACATCCCCGGCGACAAGGAAGGCGAGGCGGTCAGCAAGACACTGGAATACGCTTACGACGACTGGGCGCTGGCGCATCTGGCCGACGCGGCCGGAGCGCACGCCGACGCGCAGCACCTGCGCTCACGCTCGCGAAATTACCGCAACGTGTTCGATCGCAAGCTGACCTTCGTGCGTCCGCGGGGCAGCGACGGACAATGGCTGCAACCGTTCAATCCGCGCGCGATGGGACATTCGGACAAGTGGCGCGACTTTACCGAGTCCAACGCCTGGGAAGCCACCTTCCTCAACCAGCACGACCTTTACGAATACATGAAATTGTTCGGCGGCGAGGACGCATTCGAAAGGAAACTGGACGAGCTGTTCGATACGAGTTCGTCCTTGCCGGTCGATGCGCCACCGGATATCGCCGGCATGATCGGACAGTACGCGCACGGCAACGAGCCCAGCCATCACGTCGCCTATCTCTACGCCTACACCGGCGCGCACCACAAGACCCAGGCGCGCGTGCGCATGCTGTTGGAAACGATGTATCGCGCCGCGCCGGACGGACTCGCGGGCAACGAGGATTGCGGACAGATGAGCGCGTGGTACGTGTTCGGTGCGCTGGGCTTTTACGCGGTCGATCCGGTCAGCGCGACCTACGTGTTCGGCAGTCCGCTGATCGATCGCGCCGAGCTGATGCTGACGGACGGAAAGAAACTGATCGTGGAAGCGCGCGGAAACGGGCCGGGCAAACCGTACATCCAGTCCGTCACCTGGAACGGCAAGCCGTGCACGAAAAGCTGGATCTCGCATGCCGAGCTGATCCAGGGCGGCACGCTGGTGTTCGAAATGAGCGACAAACCCGACGAACATTTTGGCGCCGCACGCGAGGATCGGCCGCCGTCGTTGGGCATGCCGGCAGGCGCGGATGTCCAGATGTGACTGAATGCGAGGCCGGACAAATCCCGTCTACCGCAAACACCATCTGCATCAATGGCCATCGGTACGGAATGCCGGTTCTGCACCGGCAACATCAAAGCGGCTAGGCTGTGCACATGTTCCGC
>DASXWZ010000262.1:0-3932 GCA_036503375.1 Rhodanobacteraceae bacterium
CCACCCAACCCTCCCCTTGAAGGGGAGGGCATTTCAAGCAATGCGCCTCCTCTCCCTCGAAGGCCGCCTCACGATCCTGCTCGGCGCGACCGCGGTCGGCGCGCTGCTGGTGTATCTCGCGATCAGCGCATGGCCGTTGCCTGCGTTCGTGCAGTGGGCCAGCGCGCAGTTCGGCGGCAAATTCGAAACGGCCTGGCTGCGCGATCCGCGCAACGGCGTGCCGCTGGCGCTGATCGTGCTGCTGCCGTTGTGCGCGTGGCTGGCGCACTTCACGATTTCGCCGCTGCGCAAGCTGCTGCGTTCGCTGGAAGGTGCGATCGCCAGTTATCGCGACGGCGATTTCTCGATCTCGATCGCCAGCACGCGCCGCGACGAACTCGGCGCATTGATCCGGATGCACAACGCGCTGGGCACGACCCTGCGCGAGCAGCGCCAGAACATCACCCAGCGCGAACTGCTGCTGGATACCGTGGTGCAGAACACGCCGGTCGCGTTGCTGCTGACCGATACCGCCGGCCATGTCGTTTACGCCAACATCGCCGCGCGGCATCTCTTCAACGAGGGACGCAATCCCAACGGACTCGATCTGGACGAACTGCTCGATGACGCGGCAGCGCCTTTGCGCGAGGCGTTCGCCAGCGAAGGCGATCGCTTGTTCGGCGTCGAGCTGGACGGCAACGAGGAGATCTTCCATCTCGCGCAACGCGGCTTCCGCCTGCAGGGGCGGCCGCACCGCTTGTACCTGGTCCGGCGCATGACGCGCGAGCTGTCGCGCCAGGAAGTCGCGACCTGGAAAAAAGTGATACGCACCATCAGTCACGAGCTGAACAATTCGCTGGCTCCGATTTCGTCGCTGGCGCATTCGGGCGCGGAGCTGGTGCGGCGCGACGAACGCGAGCGGCTGCTGGCGGTGCTCGCCACCATCGGTGAGCGTGCGCGACACCTGCACGGGTTCATCGCGGGCTACGCGGAATTCGCCAAGCTGCCGGCTCCGCGTCCGCAGCCGATCGACCTGCCTGAGTTCCTGGCGCAGCTCGCGCTGCACGTGCGTTTTCGCGTGGTCGGCGCGCCGCCGCCGCAGGGCAGTTTCGATCCGGGGCAGATGGAACACGTGCTGCTGAACCTGCTGAAGAACGCGCACGAAGCGGGCAGTGCGGAGGACGCGGTGGAGATGGAGATGCAGCGTGCCGGCACGCAGTTGCGCATCGAGGTGCGCGATCGCGGCGCCGGCATGAACAAGACCGTGCTCGAGAACGCATTGTTGCCGTTCTATTCCACCAAGCGCAGCGGCAGCGGGCTCGGGCTCGCGCTGGCGCGCGAGATCGTCGAGGCGCACGGCGGACGCATCGCGCTCGCCAACCGCGAAGATGGCGGCCTGCGCGTGACGCTCACGATTCCGCAGGCGTAGCTGCTCGCGAATAAAAGCCCTCCCTTCACGGGAAGGGTGGGATGGTGTCGAAGCGGCGGATCGCTTTGTTGCCTGACTCGCGCATGTCCCACGGCTCGTTCGTCGGCGGCATCGTCACGGTCATGCCGTGACCCAGCGCGGCGTGCAGCGCGTCCACGTCGGCCGGCCAGCCGCGGCCGACGTCCAGGTGCGTGAACTTCAGCACGTCGCGCAGGAACGCGCGGTCGGCCTCCGCATTCTGTAGAGGATCGTGTGCGCGCCGATGATCATGTGCCAGGCCCCGGTTCTTCGTAGAGGCCGAATTCATTGCCGACGGGATCGGCGAAGGCAGCGAATGCGCCCATGTTCGCGCCGATGTCCGTGCGAGGCGTCAGCACCTTGCCGCCGGCCGCCTCGATTTGCCGCAGCGCGTCGGCAATGCTGTTCACCATGATGTGACGCGGGTGCGTTCGTCCGGGGTCCGGTTCGGCTCCTCGACCCAGGTGCCGCTTACGCAGCCCGTGTCGTCGAAGGCCAGATTGCCGTCGCCCCGCCGACGCGCCTTCCAGCCGAAGATGCGCGAATAAAATTCGGCCGAGTCTTGCGGCCGGTTCGCGGGGATTTCCAGGTAACAGATTTTGCCGTGTGCCATTGCAAACTCCCGATCGCGTGCGTGCCGAGTCCGATGCTACTGCGGGGCGATCTTCTCGTGGATGCCGGTGACCGCATCAGTGCGCGGTCGGCTGCAAACGTGCTACTCGGCGAGCATCTCTCACTTTCGATGACGGCATGGCCGCCATCGGAGCCAGGATTACGACGAGAAAAGCGCGAGCCGGCGCGCGGCGCAGACCTGTCGAAAGCCACCGGCAATCGGACGTCGCGCAGCTCTGCGGTTCTATGATGGCGTCGCCGTCCGCCGGAGGAGCCGCCATGTCGCAGCGCAACCACGCAGCACTGTGTGCGAGCCTCGCGCTCGCGTGTTTTTCTTTTCCGCCGACGGCAGGTGCCGCGAAACTGCCGACGCTGGCGTGGCAGCTCACCCATTCCATCCAGGCCGATCCCTCGTTTTCGCCCGACGGCAAACGCATGGTTTACCTCGCGGTGGTGGCCGGCAAGGAGCAGTTGTTCACCGCCGACGTGGACGGCTCGAATCCGGTGCAGATCACGCGCGATCAGATCGATCACGAAGACCCGGCATGGTCGCTCGACGGCAAGCGCATTGCCTACGTCGCGCTTGCCGGCGACAGTTCGCGCATCTGGACGATGGATGTGGATGGTTCCCGCACGCAGCCGGTGTCGCCGCCGGATCGCAAGGTGATCCATCCGCGCTGGCATCCGGACGGCAGGCACCTCGCCTGGTGCACCACCGACGATCTCGATCCGCCGCGCAAGAACGATTCCGAAATCCAGCAGATCGATCTCGCGACCGGCAAGATCGACGTGCTGCTCAGCGGCGGCATCAACACCTATCCGGCCTTCTCGCCGGACGGCAGGTTCATCGCCTACCGCCACTTCGTCGGCGAGAACTCGGAAGTGTTCATGGCGAACGCCGACGGTACGCATCCGCGCAACATCACCAACAGTCCGGCATTCGACGGCTGGCCGGCCTGGTCGCCCGAAGGCAGGCAGATCGCGTTCTCTTCGAACCGCAATTCCAGCTACCAGATCTACGTGATGAACCCGGACGGATCACGCGTGCAACTGGTGGCGAACACCGAAGGGCGCGCGACCTACCCGCAGTGGCGGCCGGACGGCAAGGCCATCTACTTCAGCCTCTGTCGCAATGTCGACTACGGCGCGGATTGCGAGATCATGGTCGCGTCCGTCGGCGCAGCGGACGCGATCGATCGGAAGCAATGATGCTTTGGCCCTGATCGTCTTCCAGGCGTTTCATGACGTGACTCATCACCGTGCAGTTGTCCGCTGTGCGTGGCGGCTTACTGCTTGTCGCTGGCGTCCGGCGGGCTGCCCTTGTCGAATACCACCCGCCACACGCCCGGAGATTCCTGCCGCCACACCGAGTTGAACCGGCCGATGATCTTGCCTTGCGGATCACGCACCAGGCCGGTGCTCAGCGCCAGCGTGCCGGACTTCAGCACTTCCACTCGGTCCGGTTCCCAGGAGAACGGTGCGGTGCCACCTTCGAAGAAGCGCGACCACGTTGCCATCACTTCCGCCTTGCCGTGGAGCGGATTTGCGCCGGTGAAGAAAATCGCCTCTTCGGAGACGTGGCGGGAAAAGTCTTTCAGGTTCCGATCGGCCATCGATTTCGCGAAAGCCCGTTCCGCGGCGAAGACCTGTTGCTGAGCCGAATCGGTGGCCGACACCGCGACGTGCCAGGGAATCGCCGTCAGTACCGCGACGAGCGCGAGACGGATTGCGAAACGGGACGCGAGGACACGACCGCGGAAGAGGACATAGTTCATTGCGACACCTGCGCTTCTCATGTTCGATCCTGCATCTGGTTGCCGCGCCGACCGCCTGGTTTCCTGCCGTCGGCCGTTGCGGTATGCCGCGGTCGAGCGATTGCGGAATACAAAATCAG
>DASXWZ010000263.1:0-8648 GCA_036503375.1 Rhodanobacteraceae bacterium
GCTTGCCATCATGGCCCGCCTGCGTGATCGCGAGCGCGGCTGTCCCTGGGATGCGCAGCAGGATTTCGATTCCATCGCGCCCTACACGATCGAGGAGGCTTATGAAGTCGCCGATGCGATCCAGCGGCGCGACTTCGATGACTTGCGCGACGAACTGGGCGATTTGCTGTTCCAGGTCGTATTCCATGCGCGCATGGCCGAAGAGGCCGGGCATTTCGATTTCGACGGCGTGGTCGCCGCGATCACGGACAAGTTGACGCGCCGTCACCCGCACGTGTTCGGCGACGTGCGCTACGCGAACGCCGAAGAACAGTCCCGTGCGTGGGAGGAATTGAAGGCGCGGGAGCGCGCCGAAAAAAATGGAGAGGATGACGGCAGCGCGCTCGCAGGCATCGCGCATGGCCTGCCCGAATGGCGGCGCGCATTGAAGTTGCAGGAACGAGCGGCCACGGTCGGTTTTGACTGGCCCGGTCCTCAACCGGTGCTGGACAAGCTGGCCGAGGAAATCGAAGAGCTGCGCGCCGAATTCGCGCAAGGCGCCGAACGCGACCGCCTGGAAGACGAGCTCGGCGACGTGCTGTTCGTGGTCGTCAATCTGGCGCGGCACGCGAAGGTTGATCCGGCGCACGCGCTGCGCCGCGCCAATGCCAAGTTTGAACGCCGCTTCCGGCGCATGGAGTCGCTGGCAGCGGACGCCGGAGAAACGCTGTCCGGCAAGTCCCTGGCAGATCAGGATACGCTCTGGAACAGCGCCAAGGCCGAGGAGCGCGGGTAGGCCACAGGTCACGGCACGGGCGTTAAACCCTGCGCGTGCAATCGGCATCTCAGGTGTCGTCCTGCCGAGGAGAGGGTCCCATGCGCAAACTCGCCACCGTATCCATCGCTGCTTCGCTGCTCCTCTTTGCAACCATCGCGGGCGCGGAGGAATGCCGCTACAACGCGCCGCGCAACGCCGACATCAGCGCCGCCGGCCTGCATTCGCTGCTGCTGCGGCTGGGCTCAAGCGACCTGGACGTCCGCGGCGTCGCGGGCCTGGACCGGATCGAGGTGCGCGGCACCGCCTGCGCCTCCAAACAGGAGTGGTTGCAGGATTTGCAGGTCACCACCGACCGTTCCGGGGACCAGGCCAGGGTCGATGCCGAGCACCACACGAATACCAGCATTTTCAACTTGTTCGGCGACAGCTATGCCTACCTGAAACTGGAGGTGCGCGTGCCGCAGGCGCTGGCCGTAAAGATCGACAGCGGTTCGGGCGACATGCAGGCTGAAGGCCTCGCCTCGCTGGATGTCGAAAGCGGTTCCGGCGATCTGATCGCCGGCAACATCGCCGGCGCCCTGTCGCTGCAGCTCGGCTCCGCCGACGTGCGCGCCAATAACATCGGCAGCGTGAACCTGCGCGGCACCGGTTCCGGCGACGTGCACATCGACGGAGTTCAGACGGATGTGCAGGCCGATCACTCGGGGTCGGGTGACTTGTCGTTTTCCAACGTGCGCGGCAGCGTGCGCGTGGGCTCGACCGGTTCCGGCGACATCAACTTCACCGACATCGGCCGCGACGCGGAAGTGGGCAGTACCGGCTCCGGCGACGTGACGGCCAATGGCGTGGGCGGCAACTTCACCGTGCGTGCGACCGGTTCGGGCGACGTGCGCTACCACGATGTCAAAGGCAAGGTCAGCGTGCCCAATCAGGACGATGATTGAAGCCCCTCTCCCACCTAGAGAGGTCGAGCCGGCAGCGCTTGCGATCTGCCTTGACTGCGCGC
Organism: Rhodanobacteraceae bacterium; assembly: GCA_036503375.1. Lineage (GTDB taxonomy): Bacteria > Pseudomonadota > Gammaproteobacteria > Xanthomonadales > Rhodanobacteraceae > 66-474. Next base: position 1,764 of record DASXWZ010000263.1, read on the forward strand.
GCCGGGAGCGCGCGCGCACAGCGAAGCTGGCCCTGAGCGCAGCGAAGGGTGAGCGCCAAGGATGGCGCGAATAACGGCAGATTGCACCGGCTGCGAGGGTGAGGCAGGGTGCCGATCGCAAACTGCGCCATGGACCGCTTCAGGCCAGCATTCGTCGACGGAGCGATTTCCAGTCGATGTCCATGTCTCCTCCTCAGTCGCTGCACGCGATGCCATTCAAGGCATCGGTGAGCGTATTAATTTCCACCTTGTCCGCCCACTCATGCATTTGCAGGTTCTTGCACAGCTCCGCGCACTTAGCGAACGCATGAGGTAAGCCACCTCCCTCCGGAGGGAGAAGGAAAAAAGCCGCGGCGGTCAGGGGGAGATCTGCCGCCGCGAAGCTCACGTTTCCCTTCTGATGTTGTGGCTGCAGCGGCATCACGCCGGTGCGCACCATCCAACGCGACCGCGGCGGATCGGTTGACACGCGCGCGCCGCACGCCTTCAACCCCTCCGCAGGATCAACAGCGGCGATGCGCGCAGCACGCGGCGGGTGCCCGCGACCCCCAAAGCACCGACCACCACCGCGGCGGCGGCCGCCGCGATCAGCAAGGGGGTCCACGGCGGCGTGAAGTCGCGGATGCGGAATACCGAATGGGCCAGCCATGCACCGGCTGCGGCCGCGCCGAGCAGCGCAGTCGAACCCGATACCGCGCCCAGCAGGGCGAATTCGCACAGCGCCGCCAGACGCAACTGAGCGCTGCGCGCGCCCAGCGTCCGCAACAGTGCGGCTTCATGGCGGCGCTCGGCGGTGCTCATTGTCAACGCCGCCGCCAGCACCAGGGCGCCCGCCAGCAGGCTGAACCCCAGCACCCATCGCGCAGCGCCCGTCACCTGCGAGACGATCTCGCGTGCGCGATCCAGCAGTTCATCCACGTCGATCAATGACAGGTTGGAATAGTCGCGCGAAAATGCCGCCAGCGCGTTCGCGTTTCCGCGCGGCAGATGGAAACTCGCGATCCAGTCGTGCGGCAATACGTTGCCGTGCAGCGGATCCAGCATCACGAAGAAGTTGACGTTGAAGCGGCTCCAGTCCACTTCGCGGATGCTGGTGAGCTTCGCGTCGATGCGGCGTTCGCCGACCACGAAGCCGAGTGTGTCACCGAGTCGCAGGTGGAACGTGTCGGCCCACATGCGGTCCAGCGACACCTCCGCGTTCAGTGGTGTCGCCTGGAACCACCGTCCGGCGATCACGCGATTGGCCGGGGGCAACGATTCGCTCCACGACAGCCGTACCTGGCGCTGCGCGGTTTCCCGCGCTTCGCGGCTGCCGAACTTCATGCGTTCGACGGGTACGCCGTCGATCGAAACGAGCTTGCCCACGGAGACCGGCATGCTGTTGATCCGCGTTGCGCCGAGTTTCTGCAGCGATGCGAGCACGGCGGCGCGCTGGGCATCCTGCACGTTGACGACGAACCAGTTGGGCGTGTCGGCGGGCAGTTCGCGCCGCCAGTTGTCCAGCAGCGAAGGCGCGATCACGGCGAGCACGAGCAGCGCGGTCAGGCCCAGCGAAATCGCCACGGTTTGCACCAGGCTCAATCCGCGACGCCGCGTTAGCGCGCTGGCGCCCAATCGCAATGCCGGGTGCAAACGCGCGAGTTGCTTGCGGATCAGCCACAGCATCGCCGCGGTCACCGCAAGCGCGAACGCCGCCGCACCGGCGAGTGTCGCCGCCAGGACGCCGGCGAGCTCCCAGGTGCCGCTTTCCAGCGCGATCAATCCCAACGCCACCCCGACCGGCAGCAGATACAAGGCGTCGAATCGCCGTGGCGAACGCAGGCCGATGCGACGGAACACCGCAATCGGCGGTACGTTCGCCAGACGCGCCAATGGCGGCAATGCGAATCCCGCCAGCACCGCCAGCCCCACACCGGCGGCCGCGAATGCCGGCGCAAGCGGCAGCGGTACGTTTTGTGCCGAAGGCGGCAACAGTCCGTGCGCGAAGGCGAATGCCACTGAAGCCAAACCCAAGGCGACGCCCGCGCCGACAAGCGCCGCAATCACAGCGGGCATCGCCAGAGTCAGCAGCAATCCGCCGAACGCAAAGCTGCGGGGGGCACCCAACGCCCGCAGCAAAGCGATCTCGTCAGTCTTGCGACGCGCGTAGCGGCGCGCCGACAACGCTATCGCGATGCCGGCCAGCAATGCGGCGAGCAGCGCGGACAAACGCAGGAATGCGCCGGCGCGATCGAACGAAACACGCAGACGCTCCTGTACTTCCTGCGGCGTCACCAGATCGGCATCCGGAGGCAGGTGCGCTTTCGCCCAGACGCGGAAGGCGTCGACCCGACCGGGTTCGCCCGCGACCAGCAGGCGGTGGTGGGCGCGACTGCCTCTTCCCAGCAAACCGGCAGCGCGCGCGTCGTCCAGCGCCATCACCGCTCGCGGGGCGAGCGAAACCAGATCGCTCGCGCCCGGCTGGCGTTGCAGTTGCGCAACGATGCGCAACCCGCGGCCGCCGAGTTGCACGCGATCGCCCACGCGCAGTTCCAGCGCGACGAGGGCGCGATGATCCAGATACAGGCCGCCCGCGGCCGGCGCATGCGTGTCGACCTCGTGGCCGTGCGTGTCGAGCACCACCAGCTTGCCGCGCAGCGGCCACGCTGCGTCGCCCGCGACCACCTCCAGCAATTGGCTGCGATCGTTGGCGAAGGCGACGCTGGGGAAATTCGCGATCCGGCTGGTGCGCAGATCCAGCCCACGTGCCTGTTCGACGAAGGTGTCCGGCAACGGCGTCGCGGCATTGACGCCCATGTCGCCGCCGATCAGTTCCGCCGCGCCCATCAGCACCGCGCGTTCGACGCGCACGGAGAGCGTGCCGACCGCGCCCAGCGCGATTACCGACAGCAGCAGCGCCCCGACCAGCGTGCGCAGTTCCGGCAATCGCCATTCGCGGCGCAGGTTCCTCAGCGCGTGACGCAGGCCATTCATGGCGAAACTTCGCGCAAGCGTCCGCCGACCAGTTCGTGCACGCGGCCGCAACGCGCTGCCAGATCGGCGTCGTGCGTCACCAGCACCAGCGTGGTGCGGTGTTCGCGGTTCAACGCGAACAGCAGGTTGCCGATCGCCTCGCCGGTGCGGCGATCGAGATTGCCGGTCGGCTCGTCGGCGAACAGGATGCGCGGCGAGTGCACGAAGGCGCGTGCGATCGCGACGCGCTGCTGCTCGCCGCCGGACAATTGATGCGGATAGTGCGCCGCACGCTCGCGCAATCCCACGGCGGTCAGCGCATCGCGTGCGCGCGCAACCGCATCGGCTGCGCCATCCAGTTCCAGCGGCAGCAATACGTTTTCTTCCGCGGTCAACGCCGGCAGCAAATGGAACGACTGGAACACGAAACCGACCGAGCGCAGGCGCAACCGTGCGCGCGATTCCTCGTCCAGCGCTTCCAGGGCCTCGCCATCGAATCGCACGCTGCCGCGGCTGGACAGGTCGAGCCCGGCGAGCAAACCGAGCAGCGTGGTCTTGCCGGAACCAGACGCGCCGGTGATGGCGACGGTTTCCCCGGCGTTCACCTCTAGGCTGACATCGTCGAGGATGTCGAGTCGGCCCGCCGGACCTTCGACGTGTTTACCCAAGCCTTCTGCCGAGAGTAGAGCGATGCGATCCTGGCTGCCGTCGTGCATGTTGTCCTGCCTTGTGTTCCTGATGGCCGCGCCGGCCGCGATCGCCGCACCGCCGGAGAGGGGCTCCGAGAAGACGATCCTGCTGCTCGGGGATTCGTTGTCCGCCGCGCACAATATCGAACTGGACCGGGGCTGGCCCAGCCTGTTGCAGGCGCGCCTGTCGAAAATGCGGCCGCCGCGCACGTTGATCAATGCCAGCATCAGCGGGGAGACCACCTCTTCGGGGGAGAGTCGCCTGCCGGGCCTGCTGAAAACCTACCGTCCCGCGTTGGTGATCCTGGAGCTGGGCGCCAACGACGGCCTGCGTGGACTGCCGCTGGAGGAAATCCACGCGAACCTGCAATCGATGATCACGGAGTGCCGTCGCGGCGGCGCGAAAGTGCTGCTGCTGGGCATCGAATTGCCGGTGAACTACGGCCCGCAATACCGCGACGGTCTGCGCGCGATTTACGCGCAGCTCGCGAAGGAAAACCGGACGGGTCTGGTGCCGTTCCTGCTGCAGGGCATCGCGCTCGATCCCAACGCGATGCAGGAGGACGGGCTGCATCCCACGGCTGGCGCGCAGCCGCGGGTGCTGGACAACGTCTGGCCCGCGCTGGCGCCGATGCTCGGCGTCAGCCCGAAACCGATATCGCGGTCAGGAGGATGAAGCTTCGGCAGGCGCCGCCTGCCGCCCCTGCTTCTGTCCGCGGCGCTGCTTCATCCGGTCTTGAGCCGTTCGCAATTCCGAACGATCGATCTTGCCGTCGTGATTCGCGTCGATTTGATCGAAGTGCTTCGCAACTCCGGGGTGCGCCTGGGCCTCCTCGCGGGTGATGATGCCGTCGTGATTGGCGTCCAGCGGCCCGCGCTCATGAGCGGGCTCGGCCGGCGTGGTCTGGGTGGCGTCATCGGCGGCAGACTGGGCGAATGCGGCCGGAATGGCGCAGGACAACAGGGTCAGCAGGACAAGCGGGTGCAGGCGCATGGGAACTCCCGGAACGGGCCGAAGTGGCGGTATCGAGCCTAAACGCGGCAGCCTTGACACCGGTTGACTCCCGCGCCGCCGATTCACGTATTGCTCACCACCGGGGCGGCAAATTGCGCCGATGATCGCCGTCAGTCCATCCGTTTCCGCTTTCGAGGGGGCACGCATGAGTGCGCGCGAAGAACAGTCCGGACTGGTGCTGCTGGTGGAGGACAACCGCGGCATCGCCGAGATGATCGGCGAATTCCTGGAACGACGCGGCTATTCGGTGGACTACGCGGCCGATGGCGTCACCGGGCTGCATCTGGCGGTTTCGGGCAGCTTCGACGTGGTCGTGCTGGACCTGATGCTGCCGGGCATGGACGGACTGGACGTTTGCCGCAAGCTGCGTTCGGATGCCAAGAAATCCACGCCGGTGCTGATGCTGACCGCGCGCGACACGCTCGAGGACAAGTTGATCGGACTGGACGCCGGCGCCGACGATTATCTGGTGAAGCCTTTCGAGCCGCGCGAACTGGAAGCACGCGTGCGCGCGCTGATCCGCCGCGACCGCCGGCAGGTTTCCGCCGAGGTGCTGAAGGTGGGCGATCTCACGCTGGATACTGCCACGTTGCGCCTCACGCGCAACGGTGAAGAACTGCAGGTTTCGCCGATCGGCCTGAAGCTGCTGACAATCCTGATGCGCGAATCGCCGCGCGTGGTCAGCCGACGCGACATCGAACGCGAAATCTGGGGCGACACGCTGCCAGATTCCGACACGCTGCGCTCGCACCTGTACAATTTGCGCAAGGTGATCGACAAGCCCTTCGGCCATCCGCTCCTGCACACGATCCACAGCGCGGGTTACCGGCTGGCCGATCTTGAGGCCGAGATGGGCGCCGCCACCCACCAAGCTTGAGACATGCGCAAACGCAAGTTCACACGGCGCCGGCGCCCGATCGCGCAGCGCGTGCTTCGACGCGTGCCTTCGCCGGTGGTCGCGCTGGTCAAGGCGATGCGCGAATGGGACCCGGCGCACCCGGACGCCCTGGCGCTGGATCGCTTCGCGACCGGCGACAGCGATGTCGCCGCGCTGGCCCATGCCTTCCGCAATCTCGCGTTGCGCCTTCAGGCTTTCGTCGAACGCGAACGCAACTTCACCCGCGACGCCAGCCACGAACTGCGCACGCCGCTGACCATCATCAAGGTCGCCGCCGACGTGTTGACGGACGAGGCCGACCTCAGCCCGTTCGCGCAACGCTCGTTGACGCGCATCCGCCGCTCGGTGCGCGAGATAGAGGCGCTGATCGAGACTTTTCTGGTGCTGGCGCGCGAATCCGACACGGGTCTGCCGGTGGAGGATTTCCTGATCAACGACGTGGTGCGCGAGGAGGTCGAACGCTATCGCGACCTGCTCGGCAGCAAGCCGGTCGAGCTGAAGATGGAGGAGGGCGAACGCCTCGCGCTGCACGCACCGCCGCGCGTCTGCGCGGTGGTGGTGGGGAATCTCATCCGCAACGCATGCCTGTACACCGAACGCGGTTCGATCCTGGTGCGGGTCGAGCGCGGCGGCGTATGCGTGATCGACACCGGGTGGGGCATGGACGCGGAAACCCTCCAACATGCATTCCGGCCTTTCCAGTACGGCAATCCCGGCGAAGTGCGCGGGATCGGTCTGGCGATCGTGCGTCGCATCGCCGATCGTTTCGGCTGGCCGGTGGAACTGGACAGCGCCGCTGGCCGGGGCACCGCGGCATTCCTGCGATTCCCGGCCGCGACGCCGGTGGATCGGGCGCTGCCGCAGGGCGCTTGAGCGGGTGAACGCACATCCCGTCCTGCTGATCCACGGCGGCGCCGGCGTGGTGGGCAGGAACATCTCGTCGGAAAACAAAGAGGCGATCCGCGCGGCGTTGCGCGCCGCCTTGCGCTGCGGCCACGCGTGCCTGCAGTCGGGAAGTTCCGCGCTCGACGCGGTGTGCGCGGCAGTGGCGGCACTCGAGGACGCACCGCAATTCAACGCGGGCCGCGGCGCGGTGTTCACGCATGACGGCCGCAACGAGCTGGACGCAGCGGTGATGGACGGCACGACCTTGCGCGCAGGCGCGGTCGCCGCTGTCTGCGGCGTGCGCAATCCGGTGCTGCTGGCGCGCGCGGTCATGGAACACTCGCCGCACGTGATGTTGATAGGCGAAGGTGCGGAGGCCTTCGCGCGCGAACGTGACGTTGAGTTCGCCGCTCCGGAATACTTCCATACGGAAGAACGCTGGCGCC